>NZ_JAWLDS010000055.1:0-20400 GCF_041686535.1 Aquicoccus sp.
CTACAAGGCGCATCTGGAATCAACCTCTGATGTCACGGAATTCGAATCGACGCTCGACGGACTCAGCACCGGCTTCGGCGGTGATTTCCCCGAGGCGCAATGGGTCGGCCTCTACCGCGCGGCGCGCGGCGACGGGCTGGATCTGCGCGAGGACTCTTCGCGCATGATCTACATGGCCACTGACGCGTCCGCGCATGACGCCTCCGATTACGGGCTCGACGAAAGCAACATCCAGGCCTTCCTCGACGGCGAGGATATCGACGTCGAAGGTGACGGCACGCTGTCCGGCAGCGCGAGCGCGGATGAAGACGGCATGGCTTCACTGGTCGAGGGCGATCCCGACGCGGTCGAGGTCGAACCCGATCCGCGCGACCCCGACGACCCCGGCTATGACACCGGCAACGACGAGCCGATCCCTACCGACGACCTGCTGCTCGGGGCCGTGGGCGATGCGTTGCGCGATTTCGGCGCCGTGCCGATTATCGGTACCTCCAGCTCCTCCACTGAATCGGAATACGAAGAGGCACTGGCCGACATGGGCAGCGAAGGTGTCGTCGTGTCGACCAGCAGCGACAGCTCCGACGTGGCCGACGCCGTGCGCGCAGGGCGCGCCGCGATCGAAGGCGAGGTGACCGAAACCGGCACCTCGGGCGACGACTCGCTCGTCGGCACCGAGGATGACGACGTGATCCTCGGCCTCGGCGGCAATGACACGATCGAGGGCCTGGGTGGCAACGACACGCTCGATGGCGGCGCCGGCGACGACTCGATCCTTGGCGGGGATGGCGATGACGCGCTCTTCGGCGGCACCGGTGCCGACACGATCGAAGGCGGCGCGGGCAATGACCTCATCAGCCCCGGCGCAGGCGCCGACGTCGTCACCACCGGCGCAGGGTCCGACATCATCACCGGCCCCGGCGACGCGCTCAATGGCGACACCGTCACCGACATGAGTGCCGAAGACCGGATTCTCGTGCGCTTCACCCGGATGGAGGACGACCCGACCTTCGAGTTCGACGGCACCGACACGACGCTGAGCTTCGACACCACCGGCGACGGCACGCAGGACTTCTCGATGACCTTCGAGGGCGACGTGACGGGTCTCGGGCTGCTGATATCCAATGCGGGCGAAGATGTTCGCATCGGCACGCCGCCCGACATGGCGCTGCAAGTCCAGGACCGCGGGGGCAATCCGCTCGACGTGGAGGAGGTCACCTTCCGCGCCGACGAGGGCGGCCCGGAATGGAGCGGCACCCCCGGCGGTGCGGCGGGGGCCTTCTCCTTCACCGGCCTGGAAACGGCCGAGGGCCGGATCGAGACAGATCTGCCCTATGACCCGACCGAGCACGGCGAGACCCCCACGTCACCGGGCGCGCTCGAGGCACTGCGCCTCGCGGTGGGCCTCGACCCGAGCTGGGGACCGGCGGGCGGAGAGGATTTCATCGCCGCCGATTTCGACGGCAACGGCGAGGTCACGTCAGACGACGCGCTCGACATGCTGCGCCTCGCCGTCGGCCTCGAGGCGGACGACGCGCCGCGCTGGGTCTTCGTGAACTCCGACGCCGACATGAGCGACTTTGATGCCGACAATGTCGATGTCGACGCCGCCGCCATGGCCGCCCTGCCCGATTTCGAGAACGACGTCTCGATGACCGGCATCCTCGTGGGCGACATGCGCGAGTTCGGCTGACGCACGACACACGAAAACGCGACACAGACGATCGGCGCCGGGGAATCTCCGGCGCCGGTTGCGTTTCGGACCGGCGCCCGGCGCGCGCATGGTTAATTCTTTCAGGCACCGGTTTCGCCGCGCTGCGGCGGTGCACGCCCGGCAGCCGCGCAGCAGCCGAAGATCACCCCCCGGTTTCGCGCATCCCGGCGGCCGTTAACCCTTGCGAACGGTGCCCGCACAGCCGCTTCACGGTTTACCCCGGCCCGCCCGCGCACTACTTTCCGACAACCGCTTGCAGCAACGATGGACTCCACCGCGCATGACGCCCCTTGACCAACGCGACCTTGCCATTCTCAAGACCCTCTCGACCGAGGGCCGCATGACCAAGGCGGCGCTGGCCGAGCGTGTGGGCCTGTCGCCCACGCCCTGTTGGGAGCGTTTGAAAAAGCTGGAAAAGGCCGGTTTCATAACGGGTTACAGGGCCGAGATCGCTTTGAAGAAACTCGCCGCCCATGTCACCGTTTTCGTCGCCGCGGAACTCGCCGACCACACCGCGGCAACCTTCCGCATCTTCGAGGACGCGATCCAGCGCCAGGACGAGGTGACCGGCTGCTGGGCACTTGGCGGCGGCTATGATTACCTCCTCCAGATCGTCACCCGTGACATCGACAGCTACCAGCGCCTGATCGACGACCTGCTCGACCGCCGCATCGGCCTCGCCCGCTACTACAGCTATATCGTCACCAAGCCCGTCAAGGGCCCCACCCCTCCCCCCTTTGACGTGCTTCTCGATTGAAATCATTCAGGAAAAACCGCCAGACGGATCACCTGCCCCGACCCCTTCCAACAGTTGGATCGTCTGTTCAAGCGCCCGGATTCAGACCCGATCACCCCGCGATCCGGTCCAGCATGGCCCCATAGCGTTTCAGGTTTACGCAAAAACACCTGGATCGAAACGCGCGTTCGACCGAAGGGAGAGGCAGCGCGATTCGATGCCGTTGCAATCTGGAACGATTTACAAGGAGGCCATGTCATGGAAACCACAGCAATCTCATTGCATCCCGACATCACCGACAAACGCCTCGTGCGGGCATTCTCCTATATCGGCGGCAAGTGGACCGCCGCACAGGACGGCGCCACGCTTGGCGTGACCAACCCCGCCGACGGCAGCGCGCTGGGCGACATCGCCCGCCTCTCGGGCGAGGAGTCCGCCCGCGCCGTTGACGTGGGGCAGGACGCCTTCCCGGCCTGGTCCGCGCTCTTGCCGCAGGATCGCTCGACGATACTCAGACGCTGGTTTGATCTTATGATCGAGAACCGCGAAGACCTCGCCCGCATCATGGTCCTCGAACAGGGCAAGCCGCTTTCCGAAGCACGTGGCGAGATCGACTATGCCGCGAGTTTCGTTGAGTTTTATGCCGAAGAGGCCAAGCGCCCCAATATCGAGGGCGTCACCAGCCACCTGCACGATGCCGAGGTCGAGCTCTGGCTCGAACCGGTGGGCGTGGTGGCCCTCGTCACACCCTGGAACTTCCCCTCCGCCATGCTCACCCGCAAGGCCGCCGCGGCGCTGGCGGCGGGCTGCACCGTGCTCGCGCATCCCTCGACGGAGACCCCCTATTCCGCACTGGCGCTGGCCGAACTGGCCGAACGCGCGGGCCTGCCGGCGGGGGTCTTCAACGTGGTGACCGGCAACGCGTCCGACGTCGTGACCTCCTGGACCGCGGATTCGCGGGTGCGCGCACTCTCCTTCACCGGCTCGACCGAGATCGGCCGCCTGCTCTATCGCGCCTCTGCCGAGACGGTAAAGAAACTGGTGCTCGAACTCGGTGGCCACGCCCCGGTGATCGTCTTCAAGGGCGCCGATCTCGACGAGGCGGTGGCCGAAACCCTCATGGCGAAATTCGCCACCTCCGGGCAGGATTGTCTTGGCGCCAACCGCATCTATGTCGAACGCCCGATCTATGACGAATTCTGCCGCCGCTTCACCGAGGCGACAAAGGCGCTCAGCATCGGCACCGGCATGGACGATCCCGACATCGGCCCGCTGATGAACGAAAAGGCCGTGGCCAAGCAGGAGGAGCACGTCGCCGACGCGCTGGAAAAGGGCGCGAAACTGGCCTGTGGTGGCAAGCGTCATGATCTCGGTCCGCTTTTCTACGAACCCACGGTGCTGACCGACGTGCCCGACACCGCGTTGATCATGCGCGAGGAAACCTTCGGCCCGGTGGCCCCCATCACGCCTTTCGAATCCGAGGACGAGGTGATCGCCCGCGCCAATGACAGCGAATACGGCCTCGTCGCCTATGTCCACTCGCTCGACCCGCGCCGCATCTACCGGGTCAGCCGCGCGTTGCAATTCGGCATGGTCGCGGTCAACCGCACCAAGGTCACAGGCGCCCCGATCCCGTTTGGCGGTACCAAGCAATCCGGCATGGGCCGCGAAGGGGCCCGCCGGGGCATGGAGGAATTCATGGAAATCAAGTACGTCTGCCGCGACTGGGCATGACATCGAAAACCCGGCCTCGAATTTTCGCGGGAAAGCGTCGGGGCAGATCAGGAGAAGGACCGGAACAATGCTGAAGAACGATCAACTCGAACAATGGGACCGTGACAACTTCTTTCACCCTTCGACCCACCTGGCCGAGTTTGCCCGTGGCAACGCCCCGCAACGGGTGATCACCGGCGGCTCGGGCTGTCACATCACCGACCGCGAGGGCAATCGCCTGCTCGATGCCTTTGCCGGGCTCTACTGCGTCAACGTCGGTTATGGCCGCCCCGAGATCGCCGAGGCGATTGCCGATCAGGCCCGCGAACTGGCCTATTACCACGCCTATGTCGGCCACGGCACCGAGGCGTCGATCACGCTGTCCAAGATGATCCTCGACCGCGCGCCCGCCAACATGTCCAAGGTCTATTTCGGGCTTGGCGGCTCGGACGCCAATGAAACCAACGTCAAGCTGGTGTGGTATTACAACAATGTCATGAACCGCCCCGAGAAGAAAAAGATCATCTCGCGCTGGCGCGGCTATCACGGCTCGGGGCTGATCACCGGCTCGCTCACCGGGCTTGAGCTTTTCCACAAGAAATTCGACCTGCCGCTCGCTCAGGTGATCCACACCGACGCGCCCTATTACTACCACCGCGACGACCTTTCGATGAGCGAGGCCGATTTCACCGCCCATTGCGCCGCCGAACTCGAGGCGCTGATCGAACGCGAAGGTGCCGATACCATCGCCGCCTTCATCGGCGAGCCGCTCCTCGGGACGGGCGGCATCGTGCCCCCGCCCGCCGGCTACTGGGAGGCGATCCAGAAGGTGCTGAAAAAGCACGACATCCTGCTCATCGCCGACGAGGTCGTGACCGGCTTTGGCCGTCTGGGCACGATGTTCGGCTCGACCCATTACGGGATCGAACCCGACATCATCACCATCGCCAAGGGCCTCACCTCGGCCTATGCGCCGCTCTCGGGGTCGATCGTGTCCGAAGATGTCTGGAAGGTTCTGGAACAGGGCACCGACATGCTCGGGCCGATCGGCCACGGCTGGACCTATTCCGCCCACCCGATCGGCGCTGCGGCGGGCGTCGCCAACCTCAAGCTGATCGACGAGTTGAACCTCGTCGAAAACGCGGGCGAAACCGGCGCCTATCTCAACGGCGCCATGCAGGACGCGCTGGGCGCCCACGCCCAAGTCGGCGACATCCGCGGCGAGGGCATGATCTGTGCCGTCGAATTCGTCAAGGATCGCGACACACGCGAGTTCTTCGACCCCGCCGACAAGGTCGGCCCCCGCGTCGCCGCCGCCCTGCTCGAAGAGGGCGTGATCGGACGCGCCATGCCACAGGGCGACATACTCGGCTTCGCCCCGCCCTTCTGCCTCACCCGCGACGAGGCCGACGAGGTCGTGGCCAAGACCGCCCGCGCGGTCGCCGCCGTCCTCGACTGAGCGTCTCCGCCGCGGCATCGCCATCACAGGCGGTGCCGCGCGCGAACCGGTCTTCCCGGCAGGTTTGGATTGCATATGCCGCCCCGATCACTATGACGGGGCGACGCGGAAAACGGGGGAATGCCCATGTCTGTTTCAATGCTGTCCACCTTTGTCAAACCCATGCATCCCGAGGGCCGACGCTTCGTCGCCATCGCGGCGGCGGCGACGCTCGTGCTGTTCTGGCTCTGGGCGCCACTCGGCTGGATCTCGCTTGGTCTGACCGTCTGGGTCTACTACTTCTTTCGTGACCCGCCCCGCGTCACGCCCAGGCGCCCCGGCATCATGGTATCGCCCGCCGACGGCGTGGTCTCGCTGCTCGAACCGGCCGTGCCGCCCGCCGAGCTGGGCCTGGGCGAAGCCGCGATGACACGGGTCTCGGTCTTCATGTCGGTCTTCAACTGCCACGTGAACCGTCTGCCTGCCGCCGGCCGGATCGCGCACGTTGCCTATCGCCCCGGCAAGTTCCTCAACGCCTCGCTCGACAAGGCATCGGCCGACAACGAACGCAACGGCCTCGCCGTCGACCTGCCCGACGGCACACGCTATGGCGTGGTGCAGATCGCGGGGCTGGTCGCCCGGCGCATCCTGTGCTGGGCCGAAGAGGGGCAGGAACTGGCGCGCGGTGAACGCTTCGGCCTCATCCGCTTTGGCTCGCGGCTCGATATCTACCTGCCCGAAGGCGCCACACCGCTGGTGCGCATCGGCCAGACCATGGTCGCCGGCGAAACCGTGATCGCCGATCTCACGGGCACGCAGGACGAAGGCTAGATCATGGCCGAGCCCAAGGACCGCGCGGACCGCGCGCCCGCCGACCATCCGGTCGAGCCGCAACCGGTCTCGCTCATGCTGCTGATGCCCAACATGGTCACACTGATCGGGATGAGTTTCGGTCTCACCGCGATCCGTTTCGCGATCGAGGGCCGGTTTTCCGCGGCCGTTCTGCTGATCCTGCTTGCCGGGCTGGCCGACGGGCTCGACGGGTTGCTCGCGCGGCGCCTGCGCGCCGAATCCGCCATGGGCGCACAGCTCGACTCGCTGTCGGATTTCCTGTGCTTCGGCATCGCCCCGGCCATACTGATCTACCAGATCCACCTCACCGCGGTCGGAGGCATCGGCTGGATCTTCGCCCTGCTTTTCGCCGCGGCCACCTGTCTGCGGCTGGCCCGCTTCAACGTGATGTCGGGCGCCGCTGACACCACGCGGGAGGCCAAGCGCCATTTCATCGGCGTCCCGGCCCCTGCCGGGGCCTTTCTGGGGCTCTTGCCGGTGTTTCTCACCCTGGCGGGGCTGACCGCACCGGGGGATGCACCGTATCTGGTTGCGATCTGGATGGCGCTGGTCGGCGTGCTCATGATCTCCAAACTCAAGACCCTGTCGCCCAGGACGGTCAAGGTGCCGCGGCGCCTCGTCGCCGTATTCCTCTTTGCCACCGTGATCCTGATCGGTCTCAGCTTCACACGCCCGTGGTATATCCTCGTGGTCATTGCGCTCGCCTATCTCGCCACCGTGCTTCACGCCATCATCCGCGCCCGGGGACAGCTTTTCCGCTAGGGTGGGAATTCAATGCCGGACGATCGGGCATCACACGGCCGCGGTCGGGTGCTCACAACATCGGCGTCGCACAGTTTATCGTGCAGCATCATCCCCCGCCCAGACCGGCACGCCACCCATCGAAAGCACCCGGCCGGGGGCGGTCGTGTGCGGCCCGGGCGGCTACGCCGCTATTCCGGGGCAGGGCGTATGCGATCAAACACAATCCGCTCTTTGGGCTCGTCACGACCATGACGTCCCGTCATCACCCTTGCCTTACCCCCCGCCACATGGAAACTGACCGCAAAGCGGGAGGATGAAAGACATGGCAGACGAGAACCCGATTCTCTGGACACCCGACGCAGACCGCATCGAGAACGCGCGCATCGCGCAATACATGCGCTGGCTTGCGGCCGAGCGCGGCCTCACCTTTCCCGACTACAACACGCTCTGGGAATGGTCGGTCCGCGAGATCGAGGCGTTCTGGACCTCGATCATCGAATTCTGCGACCTGCCGATCTCGGGCTGGTCCGAAGTCCTGCCCGAACGCAAGATGCCCGGCGCCGACTGGTTCCCCGGCGCGACCACCAATTTCGCCGCCCAGATGCTCAGACCCGCCGAGACTCGCCCCGATGACGTGGCGATCATCCTGCAATCCGAAACCTTCGGGCGACAGGAGCTGAGCTGGGGCGAATTGAAGGCCCGCGTCGGCGCGGCGCAGGCCGGGCTGCGCGCCGCCGGGGTCAAGCACGGCGACCGGGTCGTCGCCGTCCTGCCAAACAGCCCCGAGGCGCTGGTCTCGTTCCTCGCAGCGGCCGGCATGGGCGCGATCTGGTCGCTCTGCGCGCCCGACATGGGCCAGGTCGCGATCCTCGACCGGTTTCGCCAGATCGACCCGAAACTGCTCATCGCGCAGGATGGCTATGTCCACGCGGGAAAACAGATCGACCGCCGCGCCCTGCTCGACGAGATCGCCGCCGACCTGCCCGGCCTCGCGCAAAAGGTGATCGTCCCAACCCTCGGCCCGGCCCCCGAAGGCTGGACACCATGGGCCGACTTTACCGCGAACAAGGCCGCCCCGCAGATCGACATGGTGCCGTTCTCGCATCCCCTCTGGATCGTCTATTCCTCGGGCACGACCGGCAATCCCAAACCCATCGTGCATGGCCATGGCGGCGTGCTTCTCGAAGGGACCAAGCAATCACTGCACCAGGATCTCGGCCCCCAAGACCGGTTCTGCTGGCTGACCTCCTCGGGCTGGATCATGTGGAACGCGCAATGGACCGCGCTGGGCCAGGGGGCCACCGTCGCGCTTTTTGACGGGGCGCCCAACCATCCCGACATGCTCGAAGTCTGGCGCATGGTGGCGCGCGAAAGGCTCACCTATTTCGGCGCGGGTGCCGCATTCTTCGACGGCTGCCGCAAGGCGGATGTGCGCCCGGACGCCGAACTTGACCTCTCGGCCTTGCGCTCGCTCGGCTCGACCGGATCACCGCTCAGCCACGAAGGCTATGACTGGATCTATGCGCATGTGAAACCCGATGTCTGGCTGGCGCCGATCTCGGGGGGCACCGATCTTGCCGGGGCCTTCGTCCTGGGCAACCCGATGCTGCCTGTGCGCGCCGGTGAAATGCAATGCCGCGCGCTCGGCAACGCGGTGCGCGCCTTCGACGAGGACGGGCGCGAGGTGATCGGCGAGGTAGGCGAACTGGTCTGTTCCGAACCCCTGCCCTCGATGCCGCTCATGTTCTGGGGCGACGAGGACGGCAGCCGCCTCCATGAAAGTTATTTCGACACCTATCCCGGCGTCTGGCGGCATGGCGACTGGATCATGTTCACGCCCGAGGGCGGGTCGATCATCTATGGCCGCTCGGATGCGACGATCAACCGCCGCGGCCTGCGTCTCGGATCGAGCGAGATCTACCGCGCGGTCGAGGGGCTGGATGAAGTGATGGACAGCCTCGTTGTCGATCTCGAATTCCTCGGCCGCGAAAGCTTCATGCCGCTCTTCGTCGTGATGAAAGAAGGCCACGCGCTCGATGACGCGATGCGCGAGCGCATCCGCGCCGCGATCCGACGCCAGGTCTCGGCACGTTTCCTGCCCGACGATATCGTCGAGATCGCCGAGGTGCCGCGCACGCTCTCGGGCAAGAAGCTCGAAGTGCCGGTGAAAAAGCTCCTGCTGGGCGGCGACCCGGACAAGGTGGTGAACCGCGACTCGATGGCCAACCCGGACAGCTTCGACCCCTTGATCGCCTATGCCAGAACCCGCATCAGCGCGGATCGGGCCTGAACCCGGCCCGTTTCCGCCCGCCGCGCACGCCGCGTTAACCTTTTCCCGCCCCATGCGAGGGCGTTTTCCCCGGCAGCCGGGTGGCAGCCGGACAGCAGCCGGATGTCACCCCCCCGGATTGGGTACCTCCGCAGGCGTTAACTTTTTGCGGGTCCGCAAACCGCGAATTCACCTGTAAATCACGTTTTTATCGGGCAGCTGTAGGAAATGTGATAAGTTTCTTCAAGAAAACCCTTGAAGCTCAGCCACAATCGACCAAACTTTAAGACCATGAGGCCACAGTCACCAAGGGGCCTTCCCCGGTGACGCAGTTAAAGGAGCATGGGGACAACATGCCTTCATTCTCGACAACGCTGGAGCAGGCAATCCACAGCGCCCTCGCGCTCGCAAACGCCCGCCGGCACGAATTCGCAACGCTGGAACATTTGCTTCTGGCCCTGATCGACGAACCCGACGCGGCCCGCGTGATGCAGGCCTGTTCGGTCGATGTCGAACAACTCCGCCAGACCGTGGTTGAGTTCATCGACGAGGATCTGTCGAACCTGATCACCGAGATCGAAGGCTCCGAGGCAGTGCCCACCGCCGCGTTCCAGCGCGTTATTCAACGCGCCGCGATCCATGTCCAAAGCTCTGGGCGAACCGAGGTGACGGGCGCCAACGTCCTTGTCGCAATCTTCGCCGAACGCGAATCGAACGCGGCCTATTTCCTCCAGGAACAGGACATGACCCGCTATGACGCGGTCAATTTCATCGCCCACGGTGTCGCCAAGGATCCGGCATTCGGTGAGGCCCGCCCGGTTCAGGGAGCCGAAATCGAGGAAGAGGCGCAGGCTGCCACCGGCGGCGAGGAAAAGGACTCCGCCCTGGCCAAGTACTGCGTTGATCTGAATGCCAAGGCGCGCACCGGGGATGTCGATCCCCTGATCGGGCGCGCGCATGAAGTCGAGCGCTGTATCCAGGTGCTCTGCCGCCGCCGCAAGAACAATCCGCTTCTGGTGGGCGACCCCGGTGTCGGCAAGACCGCCATTGCGGAAGGTCTCGCTTACAAGATCGTCAATGGCGACACCCCCGAAGTGCTCGGCAAAACCACGATATTCTCGCTCGACATGGGTGCACTGCTGGCCGGAACGCGCTACCGCGGCGATTTCGAGGAACGCCTGAAAGCCGTCATGAAAGAACTCGAAGATCACCCCGATGCGGTGCTTTTCATCGACGAGATCCACACCGTCATTGGCGCCGGTGCCACCTCGGGCGGCGCGATGGATGCCTCCAATCTGCTCAAACCCGCCTTGCAGGGCGGCAAATTGCGTTGCATGGGGTCTACGACCTACAAGGAGTTCCGCCAGCATTTCGAAAAGGATCGCGCGCTCTCTCGCCGGTTCCAGAAGATCGACGTGAACGAACCTTCGGTCTCGGACGCTGTCAAGATTCTCAAGGGCCTGAAGCCCTATTTCGAGGATCATCACAGCGTGAAATATACCGCGGACGCGATCAAGACCGCGGTCGAACTTTCAGCGCGTTACATCAACGACCGAAAACTGCCGGACAAGGCCATCGACGTCATCGACGAGGCCGGTGCAGCCCAGCATCTGCTGGCCCAGTCCAAGCGCCGCAAGTCAATTGGCGTGAAAGAAATCGAAGCCATCGTCGCCAAGATCGCACGCATCCCCCCGAAAAGTGTCTCCAAGGACGACAGCGCGGTGCTCAGGGATCTGGAGCAATCTCTCAAACGCGTGGTGTTCGGCCAGGACAAGGCCATTGAGTCGCTGGCTTCGGCTATCAAACTTGCCCGTGCCGGTCTGCGTGAACCAGAAAAACCCATCGGCAACTATCTCTTCGCCGGCCCCACCGGTGTCGGCAAGACCGAGGTGGCCAAGCAACTGGCCGACACGCTGGGGGTCGAGCTTCTGCGCTTCGACATGTCGGAATACATGGAAAAACACGCGGTTTCTCGCCTCATCGGCGCCCCTCCGGGCTATGTCGGCTTCGATCAGGGTGGTCTGCTGACCGATGGTGTCGATCAACACCCCCATTGTGTGCTCTTGCTTGACGAGATCGAGAAGGCGCACCCGGATGTTTTCAACATCCTGCTGCAGGTCATGGACCATGGCGAGTTGACCGACCACAACGGCCGCACAGTCAATTTCCGCAATGTCGTGCTGATCATGACGTCCAACGCGGGCGCCACCGAGCAGGCCAAGGCGGCGATCGGCTTTGGCCGAGACCGCCGGGAAGGCGAGGATACAGCCGCGATCGAACGCACCTTCACGCCGGAATTCCGCAACCGGCTCGATGCCGTGGTTTCCTTTGCACCGCTTCCCAAGGAAGTGATCCTGCAAGTGGTCGAGAAATTCGTGCTTCAGCTCGAGGCACAGTTGATGGATCGCAACGTCACCATCGACCTGTCCAAGGACGCCGCCGAGTGGCTGGCCGAGAAGGGCTATGACGACAAGATGGGCGCCCGCCCGCTTGCCCGTGTGATCCAGGAGCACATCAAGAAACCGCTCGCCGAAGAGTTGTTGTTCGGCAAGCTGGCCAAAGGCGGAGTCGTGCAGGTCGGCGTCAAGGATGGTGAACTTGAGCTTCGGATCGACGGCCCGGACAATCCTCGCCTCAAGGGGGACAAGCCACGATTGTTGACGGCGGATTGACCAGAGTATTGCCCGGGAGCGCGCACATGTACATGTGGGTTCTGCCAAGGGCACGGTTCGTCGCTTTGACCGTCATCGGTGTCTGCCTCGCCCTGCCGCTTCGGGGCGAGGCACCTCAGCTTTCCCTCCCCATCGACTGCACGCTTGGGGAAGATTGCTATATCCAGAACTATGTCGATCACGATCCGGGCCCCGGTTACAGTGATTTCACCTGTGCCCAACTGACCTACGATGGTCACAAGGGGACTGATTTCGCCCTGATCACGGATGACGGCCTGTCCGAGGGCGTCATGGTGAAAGCCACATCCAAGGGCCGCGTGGTGGGCGTTCGTGACGGAATGGCGGATGGTACCTTTCTCAATGACCCTGCCTCCATCGAAGGTCGGGAATGCGGCAATGGCGTGGTGATCGACCATGGCGAAGGTTGGCAGACGCAGTATTGCCACCTCAAGAATGGCAGCGTCACCGTCTCCAGTGATGAGAGCGTCGAGACGGGCACACCTCTTGGGCAGGTTGGATTGTCCGGCAAGACCGAATTCCCACACCTGCATCTTTCGTTGCGCCACAACGAAAACGTGATCGACCCGTTCGATCCGGAGGGCAATCAGAACTGTGAAGAACCATCTCAACGCACCTTATGGCACACTCCTGCCCCGCACTACCAACCGGGCGGAATGCTCAGCGCCGGGTTTGCCGATACTGTTCCCGATTATGATCATGTGAAATCGGGCCGCGCCAATGCCGAGCAGTTGCCTGCGGATGCGCCGGCACTGGTCGTTTGGGGCTTGGCTTTCGGTGGCCGCGCGGGCGACACGGTCTTGCTCGAGATTGTTGCTCCGGACGGCTCCACACTCATCACGCACACTGTCGATCTCGAAAAGCCTCAGGCGCGCTTCTATCGTGCAGCCGGGAAACGGCGCCCCGATTCCGCATGGCCGCAAGGCATTTATCAGGGCCGTGTCTCGCTCTTGCGGGACGAACAACGCGTCAGCACGCAAGACACCACGGTCACGATCAGAGAATAACGAGGCCAATCACACCGTGAGCGTGAAGAATACCCGCCGGAACGGGAAAAGCACCGTGCCGTCGACGCCGCGTGGATAGGCCCGTTCCATCACTTCCTCATAGCGACCGACCAGTTCGACCTGCTCGTCCGGTTCCAGCGCCGCAAGTATTGGTCGCGCAAAGGTGCTTTCGGTGAAGCGTCGCACGGGGTGCCCGCTCCGATCCGCAGCCAGCACCTGATAGTAATCGGTTTCCCACAGGGACAGGGCCCCCAAACCGGAAAGCAAGTGATGATAGCCCGCGGGCTTCATCACACCGGGCGCGGCTTCCATATCGACACGCCCCGGGAAAAGCTCTTCGGCAAGGCTGACCCAGACCCTGTGCGAAGGCGCATTGTTCTGATGCGGCATCTGCACCGCCAATGTGCCTCCCGGGGCCAGCATCCCTGCCAATCGAGGGAACAGCGCCTTGTGATCCTTGAGCCAATGCAGAACCTCATTCGCATAGATCAATCCTGCACGCTCGATCGACCAGTCGTTGATGTTGCGCTCTTCAAACGCGTCATAGGCGCCGCTCTCGGACGCCTTGGCCGCATCGCAGGGCTTTCGTCCACGCCGACAATACTGTGCCCCGAGTAGCGTTGCCGCAGGACCGATCCCATCGCTCCTGCCCCACATCCAAGATCAACCACCTCGCCGCCGCCCACCGAGCGGACCGCCAGCATGAGGTCGATCGCTGGTCTTAACCGCAAATCCCGGAACCTTGCATAGGCTCCGGGATCCCAGTCTTTTCTCTCTCCATCTCCGCTCATGCGGAGGGTTCGGGCTCCAATCCACCATCACCTTTGGGCTTGGGTCGCGGTTTGGTCTTGGGAATGGACGCGACGGAAGGTGCGCTGCCCTGATCCGAAGTGTCGTCGTCATCCCCTTTATGCGGCGGTTCACCACGGATCACGCGCTCGATCTCTTCACCTGTCAGAGTTTCGTATTCCAGCAATCCCTGAGCAAGTTTCTCCCAGTCTTCCTTGCGCTCTTCCAGGATACTTCGCGCGCGCTGATAACCCTCGTCGATGATGCGCTTGACCTCGTCCTCGATCAACTCCTTGGTATGAGCCGAAATCGAGAAGCCACCGGCCCCGTTTCCACGAAACGCTTCAGCCGCCTCCTGATAATCGATATTGCCCACCTTGTCGGACATGCCCCACCGCATCACCATCGCGCGGGCCAGCGCCGAAGCCTGCATGATGTCGCCAGCTGGTCCATTCGAAATCGAATCCTCGCCGTATTTCAGGATTTCGGCAGCCTTGCCCGCCATGGTCATCGTGATCTTCTGTTCCAGCTCATCCTTGAAATAGTTCAGCTGGTCCATCTCGGGCAAAGACATCACCATGCCCAACGCCTGGCCGCGCGGAATGATCGTCGCCTTGTAGACCGGATCGCATTTCGGCAAGGTCAGGCCAACGATCGCGTGGCCGGCCTCGTGATACGCAGTCATTTCCTTCTGCGCCGGTGTCATCACCATGGATCGCCTCTCGGCGCCCATCATGATCTTGTCCTTGGCCATTTCGAAATCTTCCATCGCGACAAAGCGCCGCCCCACGCGCGCCGCCGTCAGCGCAGCCTCGTTTACGAGATTCGCCAGATCCGCTCCCGAAAAGCCGGGCGTGCCACGCGCGATGATGCGCAGATCCACGTCTGGCCCCAGAGGCGTCTTGCGGGCATGTACGCCGAGGATCTTTTCGCGTCCCTTGATGTCGGGATTGGGCACCGTAACCTCACGGTCGAACCGGCCAGGACGCAGCAGCGCAGGGTCGAGCACATCCTTGCGGTTGGTGGCGGCAATGATGATCACGCCCTCGTTGGCTTCGAACCCGTCCATTTCAACCAGCAACTGGTTCAGCGTCTGTTCACGCTCGTCATTGCCACCGCCATAGCCCGCACCGCGATGGCGGCCCACGGCGTCGATCTCGTCGATGAACACGATGCAGGGCGCGTTCTTCTTGGCCTGCTCGAACATGTCGCGAACCCGGCTCGCCCCGACCCCCACGAACATTTCCACGAAATCCGAGCCCGAGATGGTAAAGAACGGCACGCCAGCTTCTCCCGCAATCGCGCGCGCCAGAAGCGTCTTGCCGGTACCCGGCGGCCCGACGAGAAGCGCACCCTTGGGAATCTGCCCGCCTAGGCGGCTGAACTTCTGCGGATTGCGCAGGAATTCGACGATCTCTTCCAGCTCTTCCTTGGCCTCGTCAATACCGGCCACATCGTCAAAGGTCACACGACCCGACTTCTCGGTCAGCATCTTGGCCTTGGATTTGCCAAAGCCCATCGCGCCGCCGCCTCGGCCACCCTGCATCCGGTTCATGAAATAGATCCAGACACCGATCAGCAACAGGAATGGCAGCAGGCTCAATATGAAGGTCTGAAAGCCCGACTGCTGCTGGCTCTCGGCCTTCACCGGAATGTCCTTGTCGATCAAGAGCTGCGTAATTTCGGCATCCTCGGGCTTGACTGTCACGTAATCGTTGCCGTCATTTCCACGATAACGCACCTCTTCACCATCCAACGTCACAGAACTCACTCTGTCCTGTGCAACCGCACTAACAAATTCTGAATAGCTGATTTCTCGGCTTTGCAGCGTGTTTCCACCGCCGCTGAAAAGGTTGAACAGCGCCAGTATCAGAAGAAACAGCACGACCCAGAAGGCGATATTTCTCGCGTTGCCCAAGGCAAATCTCCCATGAAGAACTCTGGTCCCGTGCTTATCACAGGAGCCTTCGGACTAAAATAGACTTCGCGGGCCAAGGTTCAATCCCGACCCAACCAGTTCTCAAAGCTTGGCCCGATACGTTCCGCCCAATGACCTGTCTTGCAACTACTGACCGGTGACCAGACAAGCCGGCCCGCCTCCCACACGGCGGGCAGCGAAATCAAGGCGCGACGCGGAACGTCGAGGGCGCGCCACTCCGGGCATTGCTGCAAGCCCTCAGCGCCCAGGGCGCGAATGTCCATGCCGTCCAGTGGTCCCTCAATCCGCCATCGCCCGTCGAATGGCGCACCCTTCAGATCCTTGACGGCCTGGAACTCGCGCGCGAGCCAGATCCGATCGCGTTCGCACCAGCCGATCACTCCGCACAGGGTTTGCGTTTCACCTTCCAGCAACGCCCGCTCGATCCCGCCTTGTGCGGCCGAGCGCGGCGCATATTGTGCCCCGGCGATCCATTGCAGCGCCTCGTTCAGAAAGCGTCGCCGCACCTCGGGATGCAAAGCCCGAAAGGCTTCTTGCCTGATCGAAAGCGCCCCGAAACACTCCACGACATTGCCGCGCAGCGACTCAAGCACGCTGTGACGCAAAAGGCGGTTCTCTGCAGCCAGGTTTTCCGCCACGGCCTCCAATACTTTGGCATTGATCCCCAAAGGCGCCAGAACGTCCAGCGCCTTGCGAACCCGGACACGTTCGAACCCATCATCGGCATTGCTGGGGTCCTCGACCCATTCGACCCCCAGCCGCTTCAGATACTGGCGCAATTTCGACCGCTCGACCCCGAGCAACGGACGCATCCATTGCACCCCGTGCGCCCCGAAACTTGATGCCATGCGCCTGAGTCCATCGCTTCCCGACTTGCGCGCCAAGCGCATCAGGAAGGTCTCGGCCTGGTCATTGCATGTGTGACCCAGACAGACGACCTCGACCCCGCAATGGCGCGCCCATCGTGCGATCTCGCGATATCGGGCCGTCCGCGCGGAGGCCTGCAGGTTGCCCTGCCCGTTCCACCCGACCCATGTCAGGATATCATGGGTGATCTCATGTTCTGCGCAGATCCGGGCTACCAGCGCCGCCTCTTCCGGTGCCTCCGCGCGTAATCCGTGATCAAATGTCACAGCACTCAGGCGCACACCGTGACGCATCGCCCAGTCCTGCATTAGAAGCAACAAGGCCATGCTGTCGCCTCCCCCCGAGACTGCGACACCAACATGCCTTAAAGGCACGGCCGCAAAAGCACACGCAACCACATCGGCAAGGGTCTCGTCCGGCATTCGAGTCACTGGCACCCGAGGCGCTCAATCTCCTCTTGTGCCTTCGTTTCGGGTTCGGTCCCGGGAAACCGAGTGCCCACCTCATGCAGCATGACACAAGCCTCGTTGGTTTGGCCCAATCGACCCAGGCCGCGCCCCAGTTCGAAGAGGGCATCAGGGGCGTCCTCGCCCTCCGGATCGGCGCTGAACGCAGCGAGATAGGCCCGAGCCGCCTCTGTCAGGTTCCCTGACGCCGCAAGAGCGCGACCGCGGCCCAGATGCGCCGCCGCT
Source organism: Aquicoccus sp. (assembly GCF_041686535.1). Classification (NCBI taxonomy): domain Bacteria; kingdom Pseudomonadati; phylum Pseudomonadota; class Alphaproteobacteria; order Rhodobacterales; family Paracoccaceae; genus Aquicoccus; species Aquicoccus sp. Next base: position 17,448 of record NZ_JAWLDS010000055.1, read on the forward strand.
TCAAGGGGGCTTCCGGGGTAGGTCTCGTTGAACTGGGCAAAGCCTTCGGCCGCCGCCTCGTTGCGCTCCTCGTCGAGGGCTTTCTGCGCCGCATCGAAATCGGCCCGCTCACCAACGGCAAGCTGTGGATCTTCGGAAGATTGCGCGGATTGGTCCGCCTGCGCCGCAGATTCCGACTCCTGGGCTTCCCGAGCACCGCCCAAGGTGGTCGTTTCCTCGAGTTGACTGACGTCCCCGCCCTCAAGCTCGACAAGGCGGAACTCAAGATCAGCGACTCGGTTCGTACCGTCGCGCACGATCCTGTCGATGCGCAACTCCAGCTCTTCGGTCTTGGCCGTCAGCCGCTTTACCTCAGCTTCGATCGTATTGACCCGGTCAAGTACGGATCCACCTTGAGGCGCAGCATCAGATGCTCCCGTGGTCGACAACTCCCGCTGGAGGCGCTGAAGCTCAACATGGAGGACCGTCAAATCCTGTCTTATGTCTGCCAGCGTCTGTGCATTATCATCCTGCGGAACCACTGGTCCCGCCAGGAAAACGACAAAAATCAGCCCCGCACCCCACCGCATACCGCGCGCTCCGATCCTCATGCGCTTACCCGGTCAGTCCACTGGCCAGCACCGTGACCGCACGACGGTTCTTGGCATAACAGCTTTCCTCGCTGCAAATCTCGATCGGCCGTTCCTTGCCATAGCTCACGGTTTTCAATCGGTCCGAAGAAACGCCACGCGACTCCAGGTATTCACGCACGGCGCTGGCCCGACGCGCACCAAGGGCAAGGTTGTATTCCCGCGTGCCCTGTTCGTCAGCATGGCCTTCGATCACGACATCATAGTCGGTATTCTCGGTCAACCAGCTTGCCTGACCGTCAAGCACCTGCTTGGCCTCGTCATCCAGCGTTTGGCGGTCCACCTCAAAGTACACCCGGTCGCCAATCGCCTCCTGAAAGTAGAGCGGAGATTTCGGATCACTTGCCGAGTCCGCCGATGCGGCATCGCCACCTGCTCCGGCTCCCGCGCCATTGTTGCCGAACCGGTCCGCGTTGCTGCAAGCCGCAAGGGCCAGCCCGGCCACGAGCAGGATGGATTTTGCCAGATAGGTCATGTCTCAAGCCTCATAGGGTTTTTCTGTTTCCACTTGTATCACAGGGCAGCGCCTCTGTGAATCGGGTCTCTGACGACGCACTGATTTTTATGAATCTGATGCGCCTTCATTCCTGCAGCGGGCTCCATGAGGGATCAGATGCGCCGTCGGGTGTACGCACCTGCTTGAGATTCCGCCCCGTGATGTCGACCGTGTAGAGACCCGCTTGACCTTGTGCGCCCTGTGTCTCGCGCGTGAACATGATCACTCGCCCGTTCGGACTCCAGGTCGGCCCCTCCTCTAGGAATGATGCCGTCAAGAGCCGTTCGGCACTGCCGTCGGCCTTCATCACGCCGATGTGAAATCTTCCCTTGGACTGCTTTGTAAAGGCAATCATGTCGCCACGTGGGCTCCAGACCGGGGTGCCGTAGTTGCCACTGCCCTGACTGATCCGCTGCGCATCTCCGCCGGTTGACGGCATCACGTAAAGCTGGCGCGAGCCGGACCGATCACTTTCGAACACGATCTGGTCGCCATCGGGCGAAAAGCTCGGCGCGGTCTCGATCGAAGGCGCGCGCGTCAATCTCGTCTCCTCGCCGCTCGAGATGTCCATGAGATAGATATCGGTATTGCCCCCGGTCTCGAGCGAGAACACCACCTGCTGCCCATCCGGGGAAAACCGCGGCGCGAAACTCATCGTGCCTTCCTGACTTTGCAGGATGCGACGGTCCACATCAGCCACATCCAGAATATAGATCCGCGGAAAACCGCTCTCGAAGCTGGTGTAAAGCACACGATCCCCCGTAGGTGAGAAGCGCGGGGCAAGCACGAGTGATGTGCTGTCCGTAAGATACTGGACATTGGCACCATCATAATCCATGAGCGCCAGTCGCTTGCGACGGTCGTCCTTGGGTCCGGTTTCGCTCACAAACACTACACGGCTGTCGAAATAGCCGGACTCGCCGGTGATCCGGCTATAGACCTCATCGGCCACCTTGTGTGCCATCCGCCGCCAACCGCTTCTGGTGCCCGCAAATTGCAGCCCGTCACCCAGTTCCTGACCGGCAAACACGTCCCAGATCCTGAACTTCACCGTTACGTCTTCACCTTCGACTGCCACCGACCCGGTGATCAAGGCCTGTGCGTTGATCGCACGCCAATCAGCAAACTCGACCGGGCTCGAGAAACTGGTGATCCGGCTGATATAGGCATCCTCCTCGATCTCACGAAAAAGTCCGGTTCCGCTCAGATCGGCCGCAACCACCCGCGCGATGTTCTCGGCCATCTCTTCCGCCGCCCCGTTTTCAGGAATGAAATCCGGCACCGCATAGGGCAAGGGCTCCATCACGCCATCGGTGATCTCGATCCGAAGCGGCCCGTCCTGCGCCTGTGCAGGGCTCGTCCAGAGTCCTGCCGCAACAAGCATCATCATCAAGTTTCCGAGCAGTCTCATCATCATCTGAGCCTCATTTTCTCCGGATTGAACGTCATCTCGATTTCACGCCAGCTTTCGTATTTCTCGGACGGCAAGTCAAAACCGCCCCGGCCACAGGCAATGATCGCCGTGCGCGCATTGCGAAAGGCGACATTGCGGGCGCCTTGATCGCCCCCTTCTGCCGAGACGAGGCTGGGCGTACCGGCCAATGTGCCATCCCGGTTCAATGTCACTGATACCACAACCGTGACCTCGGCGGCAGTCGAACCGGGATCGACATTCCAGCAATTCGAAATGGCGAGTACAAGCGCGTCAGCTTCACCCTCACTTAGTGCCGGTGCCGTCGATTGCTCTTCTGATGCTTCGGCCTCCCCACGTAGGGCCTCTTCCAGAACCGAGCTCACCGTGTCGGCAATGTCCGCATCCGGCTCATCC
>NZ_JAWLDS010000056.1:0-20273 GCF_041686535.1 Aquicoccus sp.
CGAAACCTCTTCGCGTTTCGCGATTGCGACGCTTCAACTCGCGGGCGACGAGACCTACCACGCGGTGAGCGACGCGCTCATGAAACTCAAGCCAAGCCCAGAGGAAGCCGTTTTGCGGCGGTTGGCGGATTCGTTTGACCTTGATGCGGATGCGGTCTTTGCCCGGATGGAAACTGATGCGGTGAGCGAGGTGATCGCCGACAACCGCGCGTTGGCGCAGCGGATGAGCATCAACGGAACGCCCACCTTTGTCGTGGAAGACCAGTTGGTCAGGGGATATATGCCGCTCGATGGCATGATCGAGATCGTGGACGAGGTGCGCGGTCGTTGAACTGAAATGAAGCTGCTTCTTGGTATCGTGGTGCTGCTCGGGCCCGGCGTGGCCATGGCAGAGACGGATTTCCGGGCCTTGACGGACACGGAGCGGTATATTCTGGGCGCGGAAATTCGCGAGGTCATCCTTGAAAACCCAAGCCTTGTCAGTGGCTTGTCCCTCACCCTTCAATCGCCGTACCCGGCCCCCGCTTACGAAGAGGAAATCGCCGCCGATCACGCGTTGATCGCCCGGCACGCGGATGCGCTTTTCGATGACGACCTGCCGGGGTTCGGGAACCCGACGGCGGACAACATCATTACGCTCTTCACCGCCGAAGATTGCCCCCCCTGCGCAGAGGCCGAGCGTGATTTGCGTTATTTATCCGAATCTTACGAACTGAAGGTCATGTTGATAGACCGGGACGCACATGGTGATCTTGCCGATGCGCTGGAGGTTGGCGAGTTGCCCTTTTACGTCATGCCGCGCATGATGATTCAGGGTCACATGCCCGCGCCAGTCCTGGCCGGATATCTCGAAAAAGGGACCGGCCAGTAAGGCACCGCACGGTCGGGTTAACAGTGATCTTTCAACGCAAAACCGGGGGTGATCTCCGGCTGCCGCCCGGCTGACATGCGTGCACCGCCCCGTTGCGGCAAAGCCATGAAGGGAACCGGTTAACGCCCCGCGCGCATCATGATTCGCCCGACGCCTCGATCTGGGCAGCGCGCTTTTCGACCAGTTCGACGATATGGTCGATCATGCCCTCGTTGCCCTGCTTGTGATCCTGCTTGCCCGCGAGGTAGACCATGCCCGACCCGGCCCCCCCGCCGGTAAAGCCGACATCGGTCATCAGCGCCTCGCCCGGGCCGTTGACGACGCAGCCAATGATCGAAAGGCTCATCGGGGTGTGGATATGGGCGAGCCGTTTTTCCAGTTCCTCGACCGTCTTGATCACGTCGAACCCCTGCCGCGCGCAGGAGGGACAGGAAATGATATTGACCCCACGATGGCGCAGGCCCAGCGACTTGAGGATCTCGAAGCCGACCTTGACCTCTTCGACCGGATCGGCCGAGAGCGACACCCGCAACGTGTCGCCGATGCCCATCCAGAGAAGCTGCCCCAGGCCGATCGCGCTCTTGATCGTGCCGGAGGTCAACCCTCCCGCCTCGGTGATGCCGAGGTGAATGGGGGCGTCGGTGGCCTCGGCCAGTTGTTGATAGGCGGCGGCCGACATGAACACGTCGGAGGCTTTCACGCTGATCTTGAACTCGTGGAAATCGTGGTCTTGCAGGATGCGGATATGATCGAGCCCGCTTTCGACCATCGCGTCGGGGCAAGGCTCACCGTATTTTTCCAGCAGGTGCTTTTCGAGGCTACCGGCATTCACGCCGATGCGGATCGAACAGCCATGATCGCGGGCGGCGGAAATCACCTCGCGCACGCGCTCGGGTGAGCCGATATTTCCGGGATTGATGCGCAGACAGGCAGCCCCGGCCTCCGCCGCCTCGATGGCGCGGCGATAATGGAAATGAATGTCGGCGACGATCGGCACCGGGCTTTCGCGGGTGATTTCACGCAGCGCCCTTGACGATGCCTCGTCGGGCACCGAGACCCGCACGATATCGGCCCCCGCCTCGGCGGCGGCCTGCACCTGCGCGATGGTGGCCGCGACATCGGTGGTGGGCGTGTTGGTCATGGTCTGGACGGCGATCGGCGCATCGCCCCCGACCGGCACCGGGCCGACATGGATCTGGCGGCTTTGGCGGCGATAGATGTTGCGCCACGGACGGACGTGATTGAGGGTCATGTGCGTTTCCCGGTCGCGATTGCTTTCACGGGTTAGATAGTCCCCATGCCCGCCCGCTGCAATGCGGCGGATCAGTCCGTCTCGCGGGTCACTTCGCCGGCCCGCAATTCGCCGGCCTGCACCTCTTCGGATTGTGCATCACCGGATTGTGCCTCGCCGGATTCCGACTCGGCCAGTGCGATGACCTTGGCCAATTCGGGATCCCGGCTGAGATCGGCGGGTTCGAAGCTGGCCATAAGCTCATCGCGGGCGATGGGCAGGCGGCGCACGGTCGAGGTGCCGCTACCGGCGGGACCGAAGAGTTCGCCGTCGATCTCGAAGTAGAGCGAACCGGACATACCAGCCTGAAGCGTGGGAGCTTCGACGTTTTCGGGAAGCTTGTACTCCTCGCCCGCTTCGAGGATCTTTTCGAAGATGACCGAACCATCACCGGCGCGGATGCGTACCCATGCCGGGCGCACGGCAAACAGCATCACGCCTTTTTCCTCCTCGGCGACGACCTGGGGCACGGCAGGTTCGGACGGCTCTGTGGTCGCCTCCACGCTGACCGTCTCGGGTTCCAAGAAACTTCCGGTGGCGCCCGGATCGAGCGACGAGATCGGCCCGTCGCGTGACACCATGACCGGCATATCAAGCGCCTCGGGGCGATAGAGCCGGTCGAGCGACTGCGACGGTGGCGTGAAATCACCGGTGCTGGAACGCGACGCGGTCACGACGTCCTCGTTATCGGACACGGCGACCACACCCGCGAGCGGGTCGAGATCCGCCAGGACGTTCGGGGTCTGATCGACCGGTGCGACCTGCACGCGCTGCACCTCGTTCAGGATGGTCCAACCGCCGAAACCCAGCGCTCCGACCAGCGCCACCAGCACGAGGAGCGAACCGACGGCACGCGGTTCGATCCGTGAAAACACGCTCTCCCCGGCCGGATAAAAGCCGAGTCCGGACCCCAGAACCGGATCGTGGGCATTCCGGCCGGACCCTGCGCGGCGCGGCTCGGCCGGCGCGTCGGATTTTCGGATCGTCGAGGCCGCGGCCGACATGCCGTGCGCCGTGGTGAAACCGGATTCCTCGCAGAAGGCCGCGAATGCCTTGTCGGGGTCCATGCCGAGATAGCGCGCGTATGAACGCACGTAACCGGCGATGAAGCCGGGCGTGTCGAAGGCCGAGGGATCGGCGTTTTCTATGGCGGCGATATAGGCGGCCTTTATTCGCAGTTCGCGTTGGACATCCAGAAGGGATTTGCCCATCGTGGCGCGCTCGCCGCGCATCAGGTCGCCAAGGCGTGTGTCGTAATCGTCGAACCCCTTGGGTTCAACCACATCGTCCTGCGCTTCGCGCCTGAATCTGCGACCGATCACATTCCTGCCCCTGCTTGCGTAGCGAATCGAGACAGGGTCGCCCCGACTCGTTCACTCTCAATTACATATCCATAGCACAGCACAAGAAAAATTGCATATGTGGCCATGGCTCAGGCTGAAAGTTCGGCACGATTCAGCGCACAATGCGCCCAAAGTTCGTCCATCGCGCGGATCAGGCTGTCGATTTCATTCCGACCGTGCACCGGCGACGGCGTGAAGCGAAGCCGTTCGGTGCCGCGCGGCACGGTGGGGAAATTGATCGGCTGCACGTAGATGCCGAACTGATCCAGAAGCATGTCGGACAGTTGCTTGGTATGGACCGGGTCGCCGACGATCACCGGGACGATATGGCTTCCATGGTCGATGATCGGCAGGCCCAACCCCTTGAGGCGCAGCTTGAGCGCCTTGGCCTGTTCCTGGTGACGGTCGCGCAGGGCCTGGCCTTGCGATGTCTTGAGGTAGGCCACGGAGGCCGCGGCCCCGGCGGCAATGGAGGGGGCCAGCGAGGTGGTGAAGATGAAGCCCGGCGCGTAGGAGCGGATCGCGTCGCACATTTTCGCGCTGGCCGCGATATAGCCGCCCATCACGCCATAGGCCTTGGCCAGCGTGCCGTTGATGATGTCGATGCGATGGGCAAGGCGGTCGCGTTCGCTCACGCCCGCCCCGCGCGGGCCATACATGCCCACGGCATGGACCTCGTCGATATAGGTAAGGGCGCCGAATTCGTCGGCGAGATCGCAAATCGCCTCGATGGGGCCGAAGTCGCCATCCATCGAATAGACCGATTCGAAGGCGATCAGCTTGGGCGCAGACGGATCGTCGGCGGCCAGCAATTCGCGCAGATGCGCCACGTCGTTATGGCGGAAGATGCGCTTGGCCCCGCCATTGCGGCGCACGCCCTCGATCATGCTGGCATGGTTCAGTTCGTCGGAATAGATGATCAGCCCCGGAAAGAGCTTGGGCAGGGTCGAAAGCGTCGCGTCATTGGCGATATAGGCAGATGTGAACAGCAGCGCCGCCTCTTTCCGGTGCAGGTCGGCCAGTTCGGCCTCGAGCCGTTTGTGATAGACGGTTGTGCCGGAAATGTTGCGCGTGCCACCCGAACCCGCGCCGGTGGCCTCGATCGCCTCGTGCATGGCCGACAGGACCGCCGGATTCTGGCCCATGCCGAGATAGTCGTTCCCGCACCAGACGGTAACCGGCTGCTCGCTGCCATCCGGGCGGCGCCACATGGCATGGGGGAAATTGCCGTTCTGGCGCTCGATGTCGATGAAGGTGCGATAGCGCCCCTCTTCGTGCAGGTTGTTGAGGCACCGATCCAGTTGAGCCATGTAGTCCACGCGACGTCCCCTCTCATTCATCCCGGCATGGGGCCTTTTGGCCCATTTTTCCGGGGGCGGGCCGCGGCCCTGTTCGCATCCTGCCCGTTATTCTAACCATTGAGGCACCTTCAAGAAAGAATACAAATTGCCGCTCCCCGGGACTTTGACCGAAGTCAAGTTCTGCGCTCCATGTCGTGCTGGACACCGTGGGCGCGGCTGTTACTCTCCGCCGCGACACGCATTCGCACAATCCAAGGAGCCCGACCATGTCACTCGATGCCGTCCTGGCCCGGATCGATTCAGATCTGCCCGCCGCCACCGACCGCCTGATGGAGCTTCTGCGGATTCAGTCCATCTCGACCGATCCGGCCTACAAGGCGGAGTGTGACAAGGCCGCCGACTGGCTGGTTGCGGACCTGCAAAGCCTTGGTGTGAAAGCGGAAAAACGCCCCACCACGGGCCATCCGATGGTCGTGGGCCATGTCGAGGGCGACGGGCCGCACCTGCTTTTCTATGGGCATTACGACGTGCAACCGGTCGATCCGCTGGAGTTGTGGGATCGCGACCCGTTCGATCCGGCCGTGGAAGAGACCGAAGCGGGCCGGGTCATTCGCGGGCGCGGGGCGGCGGATGACAAGGGCCAGCTCATGACCTTTGTCGAAGCCTGCCGCGCATGGAAGGCGGTGCATGGCAGCCTGCCCTGCCAGATCACGTTTTTCCTTGAGGGCGAGGAAGAGTCGGGCTCGCCGTCGCTGGTCCCGTTCATGGAGGCGAATCGCGACGAGTTGAAGGCCGACATTGCGCTGATTTGCGACACCGGCATGTTCGAGAGCCGCGTGCCCGCGATCACGACCATGCTGCGCGGGCTCCTGGGCGAGGATTTCACCATCACCGGGCCGAGCCGAGATTTGCACTCGGGCATGTATGGCGGCATCGCGATGAACCCGATCCGGGTGCTGACGAAAATCATCGCCGGGCTGCATGACGACACCGGGCGCATCACCCTGCCCGGCTTTTATGACGGCGTGCCCGAGCTTTCGGATGACATCCTGAGCCAGTGGCAGGGGCTGGGTTTCGATCACGCGAAATTTCTCGGCGATGTCGGGCTGAAGGAGCCCGCGGGCGAACAGGACCGCACGCCGCTGGAAATGATCTGGTCACGGCCCACCTGCGACGTGAACGGCATCTGGGGCGGATATACCGGGGACGGGTTCAAGACCGTTCTGCCATCGAAGGCCAGCGCCAAGATCAGTTTCCGCCTTGTCGGCACGCAGGACCCGGACGCGATCCGCAAGAGCTTTCGCGCCTATCTCGAAGGGCAGTTGCCCGAGGGGTTCAGCGTGGAGTACCGCACGGAGAAAGGCGCGCCGGCGTCGCAGATGTCGATCGATGATCCTGCCTTTGAAAAGGCCCGCCGGGCACTTTCTGACGAATGGCCCGACACGGCGGCCTATATCGGCTGTGGCGGGTCGATCCCGATCGCGGGCTATTTCAAGACGATCACCGAAATGGATTCGATGCTGATCGGCTTTGGCAAGGATGACGACCAGATCCACAGCCCGAACGAGAAATACGACATGGAGAGTTTCCACAAGGGCACACGCAGCTGGGCACGGGTTCTTGATGCGCTGACCAGGTGAGGCTTGGGGCAAGACTCCCCGATTGGCTTATTTCCGCCCAAGGCGCTTGCGGCCCGGGCATGCGCCGGGTCGTATCTGTGCGCAAATCGATTTTCGCCGAAAAACAGACTTTTTACGCGCCGTTCTTGAGGATCTGGTCCATGGTCATGGCGGGCTGGTCGCAGCCCGCCTCGCCCACGATCCGCGCGGGCACACCCGCCACGGTCTTGCAGGGCGGCACCTCGGTCAGCACGACCGAACCGGCCGCGATGCGCGAGCAATCGCCAACCCGGATATTGCCCAGAACCTTGGCGCCTGCACCAATCAGAACGCCGTTGCCGATCTTGGGGTGGCGGTCCTGATCGTCCTTGCCGGTCCCGCCAAGCGTGACGGAATGCAGCAGCGAGACATTGTCGCCCACCACCGCGGTTTCACCGATGACGATCGAATGGGCGTGGTCGATCATGATGCCCTTGCCGATCCGCGCGGCCGGGTGGATGTCGATGGAAAACACCTCGGAGACGCGCATCTGGAGAAAGAGTGCAAGATCCGTGCGGCCCTCGTTCCACAGCCAATGCGCCACGCGATAGGCCTGCACCGCAAGAAAGCCCTTGAAAAACAGCAAGGGCTGAAGGAATCGGTGGCAGGCGGGATCGCGATCGTAAACCGCCGCGATATCGGCGCGCGCATCGGTGGCGAGAGACGGATCGGAGGAATAGGCCTCGTCGCAGATTTCGCGCAGGATCTGGGCCGACATCTCGCCCGAAGTCAGCTTGAGAGAGATCCGGTAAGCCAGCGCCCGTTCGAGTGAACCGTGGTAGATCACGCTGGAATGGACAAGCCCGCCCAGAAGCGGCTCGTCCCGGACGGCCTGTTCGGCCTCCTCGACGATGCGGGCCCAGACCGGATCGAGCTCGGCCAGTTTGGTGCGGGTTTTTGCCATCTGCGTCCTGTCCTTTGCTTTACCCAGCTTATATCACATAGGGTGGCAGTGCCAAACGCAAAGCCGTGAGGATGCAGATCACGATGGATGACACCAAAATCACCCGGTTCCGCGCCCTCATAGAAGCGCAGCTTGCCGATCTCGAGGAAGAGAACGCGCTCGGGCGCGAGGGTCAGGGGGTGGTGACGCTCGACCAGCAATCGGTCGGGCGGCTGAGCCGGATGGACGCGTTGCAGAATCAGGCGATGGCCAAGGCCACGCAGGTCCGGCGCGATGCGCTGGAGCGCCGGTTGCGGGCCGCGCTCAAACGCATCGACGAGGGCGAATTCGGCTATTGCGAGGATTGCGGCGACGAAATTGCGCCCAAGCGGCTCGAACTCGACCCCGGCGTGACACGCTGCATCTCCTGCGCATCGGGTTGAAGGGTCAAAGCGTGACTGTCAGCGTTGCGAAGGCCCCGGCGCCATAAATGGCCGAGACCTGGGCCACGGCAAGGTCGGTCGCGCCGCTGGCCCCGTCGGTGGATTGTTTGGCCGCCGCATAGGTCCATTCGGGCGCGCTCACCTGCTCTTCGCGCAGGATCGCGCCGCCCTGTATCACCCGCACCACATAGCTTTCGCGTTCCTCGCCCAGCGGCACGTCGATCCCGTCCCAACTGTCGCCACCGATCCGCGTGCGCCGCACCCAGCGCAGGTTCATATCTCCGCTCGCATCCTGCGTCGCGCGCAGATGCACCGGGCTGAGCGGTTTCAACCCGACGCCGGAAAATGCCGCGACCTGATGAACATAGGACGGGTCGGTATAGGCCCGCCGCGCCGGGCCGATCCGGTAGTGCCGGGCCCGGTTGCGTTGCGACAGCGCGAGGCCGACCTGACCGGGCACCCCGTCCATGAGAACGAAATACGACCCCGCCGGCCAGACCTCGGGTTGCCAGGCGTCGCTGCCCAGTTGCCCGCGCAAACGGTGGCGCAGCATATATGTATTCTCGCCGACAAGCTCGGCATCGCGGAACTGGAAAAGTTCCCAGTTTTCGGCGCTGCCATCGCCGATCGCGGCCAGGTTCGCACCGTTCAGCAGCGCCAGATCATCCACCGATTCAAGTTGTCCCGACGTGAGCTCGACCAGAAGCCCCTCGCCACGGTCGATCAATCCCGGTCGCGCCGCGAGAAGCGGTGCGCGGGTGATCCCGACCGTGGCCCGCGCCGCGACGATCCTGTCGAGCGCGTAGTTGCTGTCGCTGTCCGAGGCGTGGACCGCGACCGAGCCGGGCCAGGGATCGGCGGTGATCGCCAGGTGGGGCGCATGGGGCTCTTCCGCGCCACTCATCAACGGCAGGTCGAGAAAGAGCGGGAACACCGGCACCGGCGGCACGAACTCGCCAAGCTGCACGCCATCGTCGGCAATGTCGGAGGGTTGATAGGTTTCCGGCTCGATCCGAACCGCCTCGACGATCTGCGACGCGCCAAGCTCGACCCGGTCCACGCGCAAGAGATCGCCGCCCTCATCGCTGTCGAGCCTGAGCACATCGCCCGGCCCGATATCGAGCCGCGAGGGCGGCAGCGCAAAACGCAACCCGTCTCGCGCGACCCGCGCTTCGGAGAGCCAGCGCTCGACCACCTGCCGCCCCTCGGCGCGGGTGAGGGCAATGGGCAGTTCGCTGCCGGCCACCGCATGGGTTGCCGCGTCGGGCAGCACCGCCTCCTCGGCCAGCACGTCGAAATTCGCATCCGCCTGCACGAAACGCAGCCGCACCCGCCCGACCAGTTCGGCCTCGGCGGCGCGGCTGCGCTCGATCCGGCCCTCGATCTCGTCATGGGCCACAAGGGTCGCCGCGTCCTGCGCCCGGTCCTCGACCCCGTCGCGCATCACGAAGCGCAAGACTCCATCGCGCTCGACCGCGTCGAAGCCATGCGCGAGCATCAAAGGTTGCAACGCCGCGCGCGCATCGCCCACATCGGGCACCGTATAGCCGCGCACCACCCCGCGCAGGCTTGAGACGTCGATATCATGCAGCCCGGCGCGCGCGCAGATCTCCTCGACCACCGAAGCGAGCGCCCGCGCCGAAACCCGCCCCGTGATCCAGTGCCCGCGTGCATAATTGGCAGCATCGGTCCAGAGCCCGTCATTCCCCGGAAAGAACGGATAGGGCCGCGCATCCCAGGCCCAGACATGGGCGCGCGACATGTCCACCATCGGCCCGCCGTATTCGGGACTGACAGGGTTGTTGGCCGGATCGTTCCAGAACCGCGTCATCGCGCGCAGATACTGCATCTGGATGAATTCATCGCGCCGCCCGTTCGAATGATAGGGGATCGCCGATTCCGACGATTTCGGATCGAGAAACTTGTTGGGCTGATTGGTGCCCTTGTCGATCGCCGCACAGCCGAGCTCGGTGAACCAGATCGGTTTCGACATCGGCACCCAGTCGGTCGGCTCTTCCTGCCGCACTCCGCCGATTCGCTCGTGATGGGCAAAACGCCACCAGTTGGCGATGTCCTTCACCCGCCAGATCCATGGCTCGTCATGCGCGCCATCGGTGATGGTTGTACGGATCTGCGCCACGCGGGCCTCGGGCGAGTGGTAATACCAGTCATAGCCCTCACCGCCCATCACGTTCGATTGCAGGTAGTCCAGATCATGGATCGCAGGCCAGTCCTGCGCATCGCGGTGATCCTGCCCGTCGCGCCAATCCGAGAGCGGCATGTAATTGTCGATACCGATAAAGTCGGTATTGTCATCCGCCCAAAGCGGATCGAGGTGGAAATAGCGATCACCACCGGGTGCATTATAGCCGAAATATTCCGACCAGTCGGCGGCATAGCTGATTTTCGTGTCCGGTCCCAGGATCGCGCGGCACTCGGCGGCCAGATCGCGCAGCGCCTGCACTGCCGGAAAGCTCCCCACCCCCATGATCTGCGTCAGCCCGCGCATTTCCGATCCGATGCAGAACGCATCGACCCCGCCCGCCGCCGCACAAAGCGCGGCCTGGTGCAGGATGAAGCGGCGATAGCGCCACTCGGACGGGCCGGAATAGGTGACGGTACCGTCCGCAATGGCAAAATCCGAAGCCTGCGCCGTGCCGAAGAAATCGGCCACTTCCGCCTCGGCCTGCGTTGTGCCGTCCGGGCTGCCCGCGACCCCCGGGGCGAGCGACGTGGTGATCCGCCCCCGCCACGGCAGAACCGGCTGGCCCTCTTCGCCGCTATAGGGATCGGTCAGCGTGTTGTCCGCAAGCTGGTCCATCAGGATAAAGGGATAGTACACGACCGCCTGACCGGCGGCATTCAAGGCCTCGATTGCCTCGATCACCGAGGCATCGGCAGGCGTGCCGCCGTAAATCGGACGGTCGTCGTTATCGCGCGCCACCACCCATGCGCTGGCACGGGTCTCCCCTGCGACCCTCCAGGGCATTTCGGCACCGTCGAACTCGGCCTGTTCGACCTTGGGTCGGATCGTGCAGTCTCCACAGCGCAGATCGTCCCCGAACCAACTCACGATGAGCGAGGTAGAACCGCAATTCGGCAATTCCGTGCTCAGGCGCTCGACCGAAACCGCGAAATCCGCCTTGCCCGCAGGTGTGTTCACATTGGCCAGCACCGATTTTCCCACCCCGTGCGAGAAATGCACCGGCGTCGTGGCCAAGGCATACTCCCCCGATCCGGGCATCATCGCCACGGCACGGATGGCATGGGCCATGTCTTCCTCGGCGTCGGAAAGCCCCGGTTGGGCCGGGCGCGTGACCTCGAAGGTGAATTGCGGCACCCGGTTGCCGAACTGTGCAAGCTGGAGATCCTCGATCACGACATAGGCCGTGCCGCGATAGGCGGGGACCTGTCCTGCCCCCTCGACCGCCTCCATCTTCGCGTCCGGCAACTGGTCGCGCGTGCCGCGATGAACCCGCAGGTTCAGGTCATCCGGCGCAATCTCGGTCCCGTCGGCCCAGATACGGCCCACGCCGGTTATCTCGCCCTCGCAAAGCGCGATCGCCAGCGAGACCGAATAGGAATAGTCGCGCCGCTCGGGCTGACGCGGGGCACCCTTGCCGCCACCCGTGACCCTCACGCTCTCGGAAAATTGCGTGGACCAGATCACATGGCCCGAAACCTGAATCCGGCCATAGACCTGCGCGATGGGGTCGCCCTCGCCCGCACCAGTGAGGCGAAATCGCTCGATCCGCCCGGTCTCCACCGCGTCCGAGCCTGCGCCCATCACGCGCTGGTCGATCACCCGGCCCAGCGCAGCGCCGGCGAAACGGCCCACCGCGACCGAAGACAGGCCCAGGACCGTGCCCCCGATCGAGCCGCCAATCGCCGCCCCGGCAGCGGAAAGTAGTATCGTCGCCATCAGTTGGCCTCCTTGGGAAATCTGAACCGCGCCGCGATCCGGCGCCGCCACGGGGTGCTGAGCGGGCTTTCGACCACCCCGTGCCCGGCATAGGAATGAATGAACGTCGCGCTCGTGCCGATGCGCGCGGCAAGCCCAAGATGCTTGGCGACCGACCCGGCGCGCATCCGAAAGAGAATCACGTCGCCCGGCGCCTCATAGGTCAGCGACACCTCGCGAAGGTGCCGCCGCGCGGCCTGCCATAACCGCTCGTCGCCCTGCGGCTCGGCCCAGTCCATCGAATAGGGTGGCACCGCTTCCGGCTCCCGGCCCAGAACCTCGCGCCAGACCCCGCGCAAAAGCCCGAGGCAATCGCACCCCGCCCCCCTGACGGCAGCCTGATGCCGATAGGGCGTGCCGATCCAGCCGCGTGCCGCGCGCACCATGTCGTCGCCTTTGCTCATCTCCGGCTGCCTCCGGCCAATTGCCCGGATTGCCCCGGCTGCACCATCAGCCAGCTTTCGCCGGGCAGGTCGGGAAAGCCCTGGAAATTGAGCAGGTTGTTGAACTTGAGTCGACAGGTCGCCATCCGCTTGTCACATCCCGCCACAAGGCGGATCATGTCGCCCGGCGCGATCCCGTCGCGCATCGGGTGCCAGAGCTCGATCACGCGCGGACCGCTGTCGATCACGTCGCGCTTGATGATCCCGCGCAGCCCTGCGCTCGCACCGCTCAGCCCCTCCAGCACGCCGTGCGCGAACCATCCCGGCTCGAACCCCGGCAGCACGTCAAAGACGAACCGGCTCCCCTCCTCGACCGCCTCGACCGGCAATTCGGCAAAGTACCCCGGCGTCGTCACGTCGAACCCGCAGGCCGCATCGCCCAGAACCGCGGTGCAAGGCTTCTGATAGACCCGCCCCACCGGCCGATTGAGCACCGCCGCCAGCCCGCGCAGTTCGGCCCGGAATGCACCGCCCGCGCGTTTCAACTCGCCGATCGTGCCACGAAACATCAACTGGCGCGCACTCACATCGGCCCAGTTCACCCGCCAGGCCCGCACTTCGGCCCCGTCGAAACGGCCGGCCTCGATATCGGCCTCGGTCACGGCGGCATCCGACAGCGCGCCCAGCGCCTCGGTATTGTCCACCGAAAGGCCGGTGGATTGCTGAAGCGCCATGGCGGACAACCCTGTATCGGCCTTGAACGCGATCCCCTCGAAGCTCAGCCCCGCATCATGGTCGGTAAAGCCGAAGGTCACGCCATCGGACCGGGTGATGGCCCAGGCATGGCACACCGTCGTCACGCCGCTTTGCAGATGGGCGCGCAGCCCTTCGTTGAACGCCATCAGACCCGCACCTCCACCACCGGAACGCTGGGCACGTCGCCCGCCCGGAACGAAGCCACGTTGGTCATGATCCGGTCGGTGTCGAACCGCACCGGTACGTCGAACTCGAAGCCCGCGGTGATGCGCATCCCCTTGTTGACGGGATGGGTGAAGGTAACGAACCCCGTCGTCTCATCGACTTCGTAATGCACGCCCTCCTGCTGTTCCTCGCCCTCGATGCCCACGCGCACGCTGCCCTTGACCGGCTTGGAAATGGGGCGAACATAGGTGAACGCACCCGAGCGATAGGTTTTCTTCAGCTGAAACGCCACCGTCACCTCGTCGCCCACCGCGATCTGCTGATCGGTATAGGCGGGCGCGGCGCTGGCCTTGCAGGATTTGAAATCCGACCAGTCCTTCCAGCGAAAGCCATACATCTGCCCACGCCGCGCCTCGAAGAACGCGATCAGCGTCTCGATATCGTCGAGCGAGCGCATCGACACCCCCGCGTCATAGCGCCGGCGCGCATGCGCCCAGGGCGTGTTGCGCTCCTCGAATCCGTTGGCCAGCGTCACGACATCGGTGCGCCGCTCCGGGCCGCCCACCGAGCCGAAGCTCAGGTTGGCGGGAAATCTCACCTCGTGGAAATTCATCACTTGCCCCCTACCGGTTGCGCTGGCCGCGGGCGATCGCCCGGCCCATCTGTGCGGCGATCTGCGCCTCGCTGCGCCGGAAACTGCCCGCGTCAGGCGTGGTGATGTTCATCACCACCTGGACAGGCCGCCCGCCCCCTTCCGTGCGCACCCCAAGCTTGCCATCGGACCCGCGCGCCAGCGGCATGATCGCCTCCGGTCCCGCCTCGCCCATAAGCCCGGTGCCGCCACGCATCGGGAAATAGGTCGGCCCGCCGACCACGCCCCCATTGGCAAATGGCATCACCCGGCCCTGGCTGAACGGCGCGCCCTCGGCAAAGGGAAAGAGCCCGCCCATCAGGCTGCCGACGCCTTGCGCGAGCAGCCCGCCGACATGATCCGTCACCGGCTTGACGGCGGCATTATAGGTCGCGTTGATCATCGAGCGCGCCACCGTGTCGAGCGCATCCGAAAGCTTCGCCCCGTCCAGCAACACCCCGTCAAAGGCCCGCCGCAATCCCCGGCTCAGGCCCCGTTCAAGCGCCGCCACGTCCTGTCCGGTCTGGGCCATCGTGCCGCGAATGCGCTGCAACTCGACCTCGAACCCGGCGGCCACGCCGGTCGCGTCGCCCAGCGACCGTTCCAGCGCGTCCACCTGCGTTTCAAGCGCGTCCAGCCCGTCAATCTCTGCCATCGTCTCTCTCTCCTCGTTCGTCGGGAAAGGCGCGGAGCAACTCGTCCAGCCGCGCCCGCCCCAGCGGT
Source organism: Aquicoccus sp. (assembly GCF_041686535.1). Taxonomy (NCBI): domain Bacteria; kingdom Pseudomonadati; phylum Pseudomonadota; class Alphaproteobacteria; order Rhodobacterales; family Paracoccaceae; genus Aquicoccus; species Aquicoccus sp. The sequence continues at coordinate 14,410 of NZ_JAWLDS010000056.1, forward strand.
GCCGCACCCCGTTCGGGTCCCAGCAGGAATTGCAACTCGGCCGGGGTCAGCGCCCAGAATTCCGCCGGTCTGAGGCCAAGGCACCGCATTCCGGCGCGCATCAGCGCGGGCCAGTCGAACCCCGCCACCGGCTCAGCCCGCCTCGGGCAGCGTGAAGGCCCGCGCCAGCAGTTCCGCCGCCACCCGCGCCGCCGCCATCGGCCCGCCCGCGATCTCGGCCTGCACCAGGTCGGCGGCACTGCCCTGCCAGCCGCCGCCCCGCAGCCCCGCCACGATAAGCGCCAGCACATCGCGGCTCGAAAACGCCCCACCTTCGAACCGCTCGACAAGCTCGATCAGCGTGCCGCTCTCCAGTCCCGCCTCCAGCTCGGCCAGCGCCCCCAGCGTCAGCTTGAGCACATGACGCTCGCCGTCGATGACAAGCGCCACCTCGCCGCTCCACGGGTTCGCCATCACACCACCGCCGTGAAGTTCAGCGCCCCCGCCGAGGCGAGCGACAATTCATAACTCGCCTCGCCGTCATGGCTGCCGGCATAGTCGAGGCCGGTGACCTGAAACGGCCCCTCGACCACGCCGAAATCGGGAATGACCACCTGGAAGTCCGGGGTTTCACCGTCAAAGAAGATCTGCCGTGCCCGCGCATCGCTGTCGGCGTCCTTGAAGACGCCCGAGCCCGAGATCGAGGCCGATTTTACGCCCGCCCCGGCCAGCAACTCGCGCCAGCCGCCCTGGGATTCGAGGCTCGTCACGTCCACGCTCTCGGCGTTGAAGCTCACCCGCGTCGCGCGCAGCCCCGCCACCGTTCCGAACTGACCGTCCCCGGTCAGGTCCACCTTGATCAACAGGTCCTTGCCATTCTGGGCCGCCATGTGATGTCTCCATTCGTGTCAAAGTAAAATTTCAGTCGTCCTGCACCCGGGCGCGAAACCAGAGGTCGATCCGCCGCCGGGCACCGCTGCCCTCGCGCCGCGCCAGCGCGCGCTCGAAGTTGAGATAGACAAGCCGCCCGCGCGCCAGCGCGAGGTCTGCATCAACCAGCGCATCGCTGACCGCCGCCGCCACGTCCTTGGCCGCCTGGAACCCGGCGCTGTCGGTCACCACCGACACGGTGATCCGGTGCAGCGCGCCATGGCCGGTCTGGTCCGACCGGTCGCGGGTGAGTTCCGGGCCAAGCGTCACATAAGTGCCGGGCAAGGCGCCCGCGGGCGCCGCATCGAACACCGCGTCATTCACCAGTGCCGCCAGCGCGGCATCATCGCGCAACGCGTCGTACACCGCCGCCTGAAGGGCGGCCGCCACGCCATAGCTCATGCCGCCACCTCCTCATCCGCGTAACAGACAAGGTAACGCGCCGCGGCGTCACGCTCGGTCACGGCAAGGATGCGAAAGATCCGTCCTCCCTCGCGCAGCCGCTGCTCGGGGCGCGGGCGCGTGCTGTGACCCTCCGGCGCGGCGCGCACCGTGATGCGATAGCCCACCGTGGCCAGCGCCACCGCACCGCCATCCTTCTCGCGCCCGGTGCGTGCCCGGACCTCGGCCCAAAGCTCGCCCAGCGCCACCCAGCTCTCGGCAAAGCCACCGGCCCCGTCCGCCACCCGCTCGGGCGTCTCCAGAACCAGCCTGCGGTTGAGGTGAACCCCGCTCATGCCGCACCTCCCGCAAAAAGCCGCACCGTGCGATACCGCTCGATGAGCGAGGTAACGCCGAACGGCATGCACCCGTCGCCCAGCGATGTCTCGTGGCGGTATTCATAGTAATGCGCCGCCAGAAGCAGCACCGCCTGCGCCAGGTCCGAAGGCAGATCACCCCAGCCCGCGCCGAACCCCGCGACGAAACCGATCCGCGCCGATCCGCCCGTGGGAACATTGGGCAAGAGCGTGCCAACCGGGCGCAGCCGCGGGCGCTGCATGTCCCGGTCGAGCCGGTAAAGCGCGGGGTCCACAACCTCCTCGGCCTCGCCCCGGTCTACCAGCACCAGCTCCGTGATCGCGCTCACCGGCGCCACCGGCAGGGCCTGACCCGCCTGGTCGCGCCATTGGGTCAGCACCCAGGAAAAGCCGCGCTCGATCAATATTTTGCCGGTTCGCGCCTCGATGGCCGCAATGGCCGCGCGCAGGAAACTCTCCAGCACCGCATCCTGCAGGCTGTCCTCGGCAAAGCCCGAGCCCAGCCGCAGATGCGCCTTGAATTCCTCCACCGGCAAGGCCGCCGGAGGCACAGCGGTTTCTTCGATCAACATCATGGATACACTCCGAAAATTCCGGCCCCTTCCGGGGGAAATGCGGCGCACGGGGCCCGCGTTGCTCGGACGGAGGGGAGCAGCCGGCCAACGCCTGTCCCGACCCCGCGCGCCCGGGGGCGGGCCACCCCGCCCCCGATCCGCCGCCCTTAGGAGGTGGCGAATCTCAAAAGCTTGATCGCCGCGAAATCGCTCACATCACCGCCCACGCGCTTGGTGGCGTAAAAGAGCACATGCGGCTTGGCGCTGAACGGATCGCGCAGGATGCGCAGATCCGGGCGCTCGGCCACGGTGTAACCGGCCTCGAAATCGCCGAACGCGATGGCATCCGCACCGCTGTCGATATCGGGCATGTCCTCGGCAATGAGCACGCGGTAGCCCAAAAGGCGCGCAGGCTCACCCGCGGCCAGGCCATCGGACCACAGGAACCGCCCGTCATTGTCCTTGAGCTTGCGCACCGCGCCGGCGGTCTTGGAATTCATCACGAAGGTGCCGTTGGCGCGGTATTGCGCGCCCAGCGCGTAAACCAGGTCGATGATCGCCTCGCCACCGTCGAAATCGCCATCCACGCCGGTCGGCACGTAACCGAGGTTGCCCCAGCTCCAGCTGTCATTCGCCACGACGGCATGGGTCAGGAACCCCGTGGGCTTGTCCACGCCATCGCCGCTCACGAAGGCCGCCGCCTCGGCGCGGGCGAACTTGTCGGCAATCCGGCCGGCCAGCCAGCCCTCGATGTCGAATGCGCTGTCATCGAGCAGGCGTTGCGACGCCTTGGGCAGGGCCGACAATTCATGCAGCGGAATTGTGATCCGGTCGATTGCGGGCGTTGCGGTCTCGCTCGCCGTGCCGGTCTCCGTGGCCCAGCCCGCGCCGACGTCCGAATGGTCGACCAGCACGTCATAAGACGTGGCCTCGACATTGACGACATTGGCCACCGCCCGGATCGACGCGGTCGATTCCAGAACGCTGCGGATCTGCGCCGCGGTCTGCGGATCGACAAGGTAGCCGCCATCGCTCGCCACCGCGCTGCTCATCGCCTTGCCTTCAAGTTCGAGCCCGCGCAGCCCGTCATCATCGCCCGAGCGCAGATAGGCATCGAACGCCTTCTTGTGCGGCGCGTCGAGATCGGCCGAAACGGCCAGCGCGGGACGTGCCGCGATATGGGATTTTCGATCAAGCATGGTCAGTCGCTCTTCCTGCTGTTGAAACCTTGTATGAATATCGTCCTTGAAGTCCCTGAACTCGCTCAGAAAGCCAGTCACGGCAGACTTCATCTCGGCCATCGGAGACACCTCTCCTCCGGCCCGAGCCTTGGTCTCGGGTTCACGCATCGCGTTTTCCTTCGTCTCTTGTTTGTCCCAGCGCGTCAGTCGCGCGCCAACTCGCGGGCAGCCGTGTCGAACACCGCCGCCAATTCGCGCCAGGTCTCGGCCTCGGGGCGCTCGCCCTTGGCCCCCACCCGCGCACTGGGCAGCATCGGGAAGGTCACAAGCGACACCTCCCAAAGCTCCAGTTCCTTGAGGAGTCGCAGCCCCGTGTCACCTTTCCGCGCCCTGAGCGTTCGATAGCCGATCGAGAGCCCGTCAATCGCCCCGGCCGCGATCAGCGCCGCCGCCTCGCGCGCGCGGCCCACCGCGTCGAGAAGCCGCCCCTTGACGTAGAGCCCCCGGCCATCCTCGCGCACTTCATCCCAGATCCCGATCGGCTGCGCCGGGTCATGCTGCCAGAGCATCTTGACCCGCCGCCCCTCGCCCGCCAGCCGCTTGAGGCTTGCCGCATAGGCGCCCGCTTCCACCACGTCGCCACCCTGGTCGCGCGCTCCGAACAGGCTCGCATAACCCTCGATCACCGCGCCACCGCTCTCGGCTTGCGTCACGCTCAGCGCCCCGTCAAACCGGCAGAATTTCTTCTCCAGCCCACTCATTTCCACAATATCCATCGCTCTCTCCATCCTCGTCCCCCTCACGGCGCCGCCGCGAGGATCGACTGGAACGCCTGCCCAAGGATCACGGCAACCACGCCGTAAACCGCCAGCCACAAACGCTTTTCCAGCCGCTCGATCATCTCTTCGAGTTTTTCCAGCCGACGCACCAACCCGTCATGCTGAAGTCGTGCAACCCGCTCATGCGCCTCAAGCCGCAGCGCGGGCGCGCAATCGAACGCCTCGAACCCGTATCTGCGCTCGTCCTCAATCATCCATCTCGCCCTCGGCGCTCACCGGCAGGCCCAGAAGGCGGCGCTTTTCCGCCATGCTCAGGAAATCGGCCTCGGCCACGCGCCGCCATTGCGCATCGCGTTCGGCCGACAGGGCGCTCACCTGGTCGAGATCGGGCTTGAGGGCGAGCCGCTCACCGCTGAAATCTCCCAGCCACGCAATCAGCGCCGCCGCCACCCGCTGAGCCATCGGCAGCACGGTCAGGCGGTAAAACGCCCGGTTGGCCTCCTGGTAATTGGCATAGGTCGCGTCGCCCGGAATGCCCAAGAGCATCGGCGGCACCCCGAAGGCCAGCGCGATCTCGCGCGCGGCGGCCTCCTTGGTTTTCTGGAATTCCATGTCCGACGGGCTGAACCCCATCGGCTTCCAGTCGAGCCCGCCTTCGAGAAGCATCGGCCGCCCGGCATTGCGCGCGCCCTGGTGGTGGCTTTCCATTTCCGACACCAGCCGGTCATATTGATCCGTGCTCAAGCTGCCCTGCCCCTCGGCCCCGCGATAGACAATCGCCCCTGACGGTCGGGCGGCATTGTCGAGAAGCGCCTTGGACCAGCGCGAGGCGCTGTTGTGCACATCCACCGCCTGCGCCGCCGCCTGCATCGGCGACAGGCCATAATGGTCGTCCTGCGGATGGAAACTCTTGATATGGCAGATCGGCGACGGCCCCTCACCCACGGCAAAGCGATGCTTGCGCCCGCCGACGGCGTATTCATACCCCACCGGCCAGCCATCGACACCGGGAATGAGGCTCATCCGGTCCGAGCGCAGCACGTAAAGCTCCACCGGAACCGCACCCTCGGCGCCCACCGCCTCGAGATAGGCATTCCCGGTCAGCAGAAGCTGCGCATAAAGCGCCTCCAGAAACTCGCCCGCGCCCTGCGTCGGGTTGGGCCGCCGCATCAGGCCCAGCACCGGGTGCGTGTCGAACCGCGTCTCGCGATCCTCAAGCACCAGCGGCAGCGCGGCGGCGGCCTCGGCGATGAGCTTGACACAGCGAAACCCCACAGGGTTGCCGGCAAACCCGGTCCGGGTGAGCGTGACCATGTCACGCGGGCTCCACGCCACCCGGCCCGCCCCGGGCCAGGCCATCACCGGCCCCGCCGCACTGGCCTTGGCCTCGGGGGCCTCTGGCTCGCGCGCCTTGAAGAAGTCAAATACCGCCATCCGGCTCTCCTCGATTTCTCATTTTTGCCAATGCCTTGACACCGGCTCTTCATGCGATCCGGGGCTTGACCCGGCTTGTCGTGGATCATGTCGCGAAAAGTTTAAGAACCGCTAACGGCACCGTGCGCTGCTCCTTTCCGTCTTTGCAACAGAGGGCAGCGCCCGTCCCGGGGTGGGCGTGAAGCGCCCGCCCATGGGGCGGGGCGGGCGCTGCCCGGCGGTGCCCGTCGGGCGGAACCTCTCGTGAGG
>NZ_JAWLDS010000057.1:0-19981 GCF_041686535.1 Aquicoccus sp.
TTGAGGACAGGCCCCGGACCTGTGCAGCCGCGCGCGGGTGCCCTGCGCGGGACGGGGGCGACAGCTGGGCCTGTCCGGTCTATCTTCTGTGCAAAGGAGGGCCAGCCATGCGCAAGATACAGGTTCAGGGCGTGCATCACATCACGCTGACGGGTGCCGACCGGCAAACCAGCATCGATTTCTGGGAAGGGGTGCTGGGCATGCCCTTCATCTTCGATCAGCCCAATCTCGATGACCCGGAGGAGGGGCATCTCTATTTCGATCCGGGCGACGGGCGGTTGATCACGATTTTCACCAACGAAAAGCGCAGCCCCGACCGGCGGCGCACGCCGACCGAGCCGGGATGCGTGCACCACCTTGCCTTCAACATGAGCCACGCGGTGTTCAGCCAGGTGATCGAGCGGCTGGAGGCGCGCGGGATCGGGCATTCGGGGGTCAAGGACCGGGGCTTCATGGATTCGATCTATTTCAAGGACCCGCTGGGCCTGTTGATCGAACTGGCCTGTTACCGGTTCGAGCCGCCGGTGGGCTGCACCCATGCCGACGTGATGATCGAGGCGCATCGCCTGCGCCTGGCGCGGGGTGACTACAACATCCAGGAGGTGCACCTCGCCGATGCGATCGAGATGCTGGTCGAGCGACGGCAGGGCTCGCTCTCGGAGGATCGCTCGGCGCGGAACCCATATGCATGAGGGTTTTCCTGCTGACCGCGCTGACCATGGTGGCGTTCGCCGCCAATTCGGTGCTCAACCGGCTGGCACTTGACGCCGGCGAGGCGGGACCGGCGAGTTTCGCCGCGATCCGGCTGATCTCGGGGGCAGTGATGCTGGCGCTGCTGGTGGCGGCGCGGGGCGGTGGTGTGAAATGGCGCGTGGGTGCGGCCGGGCCTGCGGCGCTTGTGCTTTACGTTCTGGGGTTTTCTTTCGCCTATGTCACCCTGCCCGCCGGGGTGGGTGCGCTGATCCTCTTTGGCGGGGTTCAGGTGACGATGTTCACGGGTGCGCTGATCGGCGGTGACGTGGTGCCGATGCGGCGCTGGCTGGGCGCGGGGGTGAGTTTCGGCGGCCTGTGCTACCTGATGTGGCCCGTGGGCGGGGCCGCGCCCGACCTCTGGGGCGCCGGGTTGATGGTGGCGGCGGCGCTGGGCTGGGGACTTTATTCGCTGATCGGGCGGGGGGTGCGCGATCCGCTGGCGGTGACGGCGGCGAGCTTCCTCTGGGCGGCGCCGGTGGCGATGCTGGTCTGGCTCATTCGGCCGGATGCGAGCAGCATGGCGGGGTTCTGGCTTGCCGTGGTGTCGGGGGCGGTGACCTCGGGGCTGGGCTATGCACTTTGGTATCACGTTCTGCCGGGGCTGGGGGCGACGCGGGCGGCGGTGGCGCAGCTCACCGTGCCGGTGATCGCGATCGCGGGCGGGGCGCTGCTCTTGGGCGAAGCGCTGAGCCTGCGCGTGGTGCTGGCGTCGCTTCTGGTGCTGGGGGGCGTGGGAATCGCCAACTATGCACGGACCAGCCGTTCGAGCGGGTCATAGGCGCAGGTGGCCGCGCCCCACGCGGCATCGGGCAGGGCGTCGGGTTTGAAGCGCAGCCCCGCCATCTCGTCGCGGGTGACCCAGCGGCGGCGGTGAACGATGCCTTCGGGGTCGGTCCAGTCGTCGGTGATCGTGCCGCTGGTGAGGGTGCAACGGAAGAACACCTCGACCTGGTGAAAGCCGGTGTCGGGGTTGTGGAACTCGTTGACAAGGGCGGGCGCTCCGACCGCGATGGTGAGGCCGGTTTCCTCGTGCACTTCGCGGGCGAGGTTGTCGGGCAGCGACATGTGCGGGTCCGCGCCGCCGCCCGGCGCGCACCAAAGCGTGGAGGACGCACCCGGGTAGGCGTTGACCAGCAACAACCGGTCATCGTGCAGCAAAAGCGCGCGGGTGGCGAGGCGGATGGTGTGTGTGCTCATAACGCCCTTTCATAGGCTCGGGTTTCGGCCTATCTCAAGCCCCATGCGGTGGCTATTCCTCATCTTGCTGACGTTTCCTGCCATGGCGCGGGCGGATTGTGTCGTGCTCCTGCACGGGCTGGCACGCAGCGAGGCCTCCTTCCTGGTGATGGAGGAGGTTCTCGAAGCCGAAGGCTATGACGTGGTCCGGCCGGGATATGCGTCGACCGAGGAAACGATCGTGTCCCTCGTGGTCAAGACCCTTCCCAAGGCGGTGGATGCCTGTGGCAAGGACAGGGTGCATTTCGTCACCCACTCGATGGGGGGCATCCTGGTGCGCGCATGGCTGGAGACCCATCATCCGCCCAACCTGGGGCGGGTGGTCATGCTGGCCCCGCCCAACCAGGGCTCGGAACTGGTGGACGCGCTGGGCGATATCGCGGTGTTCGACTGGATCAACGGGCCGGCGGGGATGCAGCTTGGCACCGGGTCCGAGGGCTTGCCCGCGCATCTGGGGCCGGTGGCGTTCGAGCTGGGCGTGATCGCGGGGAACCGGTCGTTGAGCCCGGTTTATTCGGTGATCCTGCCCGGGCCGGATGACGGCAAGGTCTCGGTCGCCTCGACCCGGGTCGAGGGGATGGCCGATCACATCGTGCTGCCGGTCACGCATACCTTCATGATGAATGCGCCGATGGTGATCGCGCAGGTGCTGCATTTCCTGGAGCACGGGCGGTTCGATCACGAAATGGAAGTCGGCGATCTGGTGCCGGAGACGCCCCGATGAGCCTGGCGCTGACGCTTGAGGGTGCGCAGGTATTGCGGCCCGATGGCCCGGATGCGGCACCCCTGGCCATTGCCGGGGGCGTGGTCACGGAGGCGCCGGCGGGGCGGGCTGTCGATCTTTCGGGATACATGATCCTGCCGGGGATCGTGGACATTCACGGCGACGGGTTCGAGCGGCATGTCGCGCCGCGCCGGGGGGCGATGAAGGACATGGGCGGAGGCATCGTGGCCTGTGCCTCGGAAATGGCCACGGGCGGGATCACGACCGGGGTTCTGGCCCAGTTCTTCAGCTGGGAAGGGGGCTTGCGGGGGCCGGAATTTTCCCGCGCAATGCTCGAGGCGCTGAGCGATGTGCGGGGCCGGGCGGAGGTGGATTTGCGGGTGCAGTTGCGGCTTGAGACGCATCTGCTGGACCTTTACGCGGAATTCGAATCCCAGGTCGACGGGTTCGGCGTCGATTACGTGGTGTTCAACGATCACCTGCCGCATGACCGGCTGGCGGCGGGCAAACGGCCCGCGAGGCTGGCCGGGACCGCGCTCAAGTCCCGGCGCAGCCCCGAGGCGCTTTTGACGCTGATGCAGGAGATGCACGCACGGCGCGGAGAGGTGCCGGGCGCGGTGGGCGCGCTGGCCGCGCGGCTGGCGGCGCGGGGCGTACGGCTGGGCAGTCACGACGATCAAAGCGCGCGGGACCGGACGGAATGGCGCGCGCGGGGCTGCCGGATCGCCGAGTTTCCCGAGACGCTGGAGGCGGCGGAGGCGGCGCGTGCCGGCGGTGACGGGATCGTGCTGGGTGCGCCCAACGTGATGCGGGGCGGGTCGCACAAGGGCAATGCCTCGGCGCTCGACCTGATTGCGCTGGGGCTGTGCGATGCGCTGGCCTCGGATTACCATTACCCCTCGCTGTGGCGGGCGGCGCTCTTTCTCGAACGGGCCGGGGTTCTCGACCTCGCCGGGGCCTGGGCGCTGGTCTCGGAGGGGCCGGCGCGGCTTTTGGGGCTGGATGATCGCGGTACGCTTGAGCCGGGTAGGCGCGCGGATTTCGTGGTGCTGGAACCGGGCAGCGATCGTCTGGTGGCGACGTTCGCGGGCGGGCGCGTGGCGTGGATGGCGGGCGACGTGGCGGCGCGGTTCATGGGCTGAACCGGCTTGACCCTCCAGTTGGGGAAGGGTGTTTGGGGTCCGGGTGAATATCGAAGGATGAACAATGCGACTTGCGGGGCCTGGAATTGGGCTGATCTTGGCGGCAATGGCGGGATGGTGGCTCTTGGGCGCACCCGGTATGGCGCCGAAAGGGTCGGGCGGACTGCCCGAGGAAATGGTCTCGGCCCGGGCGTCGGGCGTGGCGGATGGCGCGGCGATGGTGACGCCGGCGGTGCCCGAGACGATGAGCGATGACGCGCGGATGGGCGAGCGCACCTTCGAGGCGAAATGCGTGGCCTGCCACGGTGAGAACGCCGCCGGGGTGATGGGGAGCGGACCGCCGCTCGTTCACAAGATCTACGAGCCGTCGCACCATGCCGATTATGCCTTCGAAATGGCGGTGAAGAATGGGGTGAGGGCGCATCACTGGCAGTTCGGGGACATGGCGCCCGTGGACGGCCTGACCGGTGCGGATATTCGCGCGATCACCGCCTATGTGCGCGAATTGCAGCGCGCCAACGGGATCGGTGTGAACTGAAAAGGGCCGTGCCAGATTCGGGACCGGATCAGTCGAAGCGACAGGTGACATGGCCCCAGGGGCCGAAATCGGCGTCGATCCCGGTGCCGGGGGGGCATTCGAGCGGGCGGATGAAGCTGCCCGAGAGGATGACCTGTCCGGGTTCGATGCTCTGGCCGTATTGCGTCATCCGCTCAGACAGCCAGACGATCCCCATGACCGGATCGCCCAAGACGCCCGCGCCGAGGCCGGTTTCTTCGACCACGCCACCCGCGCTGACGATGGCGCCGGTGCGGCGGAGGTCTTCGCGGCTGGGGTCGAAGCGGCCGTTGCCGAGGATGATCCCGGCATTGGCGGCATTGTCGGCGATGGTATCGAAGATGCGGCGCGGCTGGCCGGTGGTGGGGCAGGTGCGCTTGATCCGCGTGTCGAGGATCTCGATGGCGGGGGCCACGTGATCGGTGGCGGCGAGCACATCGTCGCGGGTGACGGCGCCCTTGAGCGGGGCCTTCATGACAAAGGCGATCTCGGCCTCGATGCGGGGCTGGATGAAGCGGCCCCGGGGGATTGTGGCGCCGTTGGCGAAGAGCATGTCGTCGAGCAGCACGCCGCTGTCGGGGGTCGTGATGCCCAACGCCTGTTGCATGGCGCGCGAGGTGAGGCCGATCTTCCAGCCGATGACGCGGCGCCCGGCGGCGATTTTTCGGGCGACCAGGGCGGCCTGAACGGCATAGGCGTCGTCCATGGTGATCGTGGGATAGGCGGTGGAAAGCAGGCCGGTCTGCCGGCCGGTTTCCTCGGCTTCGAGGAGCGATTGGGCGGCCTCGTCGATCTCGTCGGGGGTCATGTTTCGTCCTCCACGCCGTTGGTCAGCGTGCCGATGCCTTCGGCGCTGATCCGGATCTCGTCGCCGGGCACGAGGAAACGGGGCGGATCGAAGCGCGCGCCTGCACCCGTGGGGGTGCCGGTGACGATGATGTCGCCGGGCAGGAGCGTGGTGAAGGTCGAGATATATTCGATCTGGCGGCGGATCGGGAAGAGCATGCGCGATGTGCGGTCGTCCTGCCGCAACTCGCCGTTCACATGGGTCGTGAGGCGGATGTCGTCGAGCTGCGCGGCATGGGTGAAGGGGACGAGCCACGGCCCCATCGCGCCCGAACGGTCCCAGTTCTTGCCTTGCGTCACGTTGAATTTCGCGTGGCGCACCCAGTCGCGCAGCGTGCCTTCGTTGCAAAGGGTGATCGCGGCGATGTGGTCAAAGGCGTCGGCCTGCGGGATGCGGCGGCCGGGTTTGCCGATCACCACGGCAATCTCGCCCTCGTAGTCGAGCTGGTGGCTCTCGGGCGGGCGGATGAGGTTCTGCCCGTGGCCGGTGAAGCTTTGCGCGAAGCGGATGAAGAGCGACATGTTGGGCGGGGCGTCCTGCCCGTCCTTGTATTCGGCATTGCGGTCGGGGAAGTTGACACCGACGCAGATGATCTTGCCCGGGTCGGGGAGCGGGATGGCATGGGTGAAGGTGCCGTTCTCGTGGGTGACGGTGCGGCCCTGTGCGACGCGGGCCAGATCGTGCAGGGCGCCGGCGCGAATCACATCGGTAAGGGTGGACCATTGCGGGAATTCGGGCGAGAGGGCGAGGAACCCTTCGTCGGTCACGATGCCGTAGAGCGGGCCTTCGTTGGTGGTTATGGTTGCAAAGCGCATTGGGTCAGCCTTTGCGGTCCATGAGTTCGACTTCGATGAAGGCGCAGGGGAAGTCATTGCCGCTGATCACGTCATGTTCGGTGCCCAGCGGCCGGTAATAGGGTTCGCCTGTGCGCAGTTCTGCGGTCGTGGTCTCGCCCCCCGGCAGCTTGATTTCGAGCGTGCCGTCGAATTGGGGGATGACGACGTAATCATGTTCATGGCGGTGCCAGCCGGTGTTGTCGCCCTTTGTTGCAAAGCTCCAGCGGGTGACGCGGACGCGGTCGTTCTCGATCAGGATGTCGCCTTTGGCGGTGCCTAGGGTGGTGTCGCACATGGTGTGTCCTTTACGGGGCGATGATGGGTTGGGCGTCGAGCTGGGCCGGGGTCGGTTCCCGGCCTTCGAAAAGCGAGCCTTCCTCGAACCATGAGCGCGGGGCCGGGGCGCCCCAGAGGGTCTGGCGCTGGGGATCCTTGAGATCCCATTTGATCGGTTCGAGATCGGGATCGACCGTCTGGTAATCCGAGCAATAGATCTCGATCCGGTGGCCGTCGGGATCGCGGATATAGAGGAAGAAGGCGTTGGAAATGCCATGCCGCCCGGGTCCGCGTTCGATATTGTCGACCCAGCCGGTGGTGGACATGAGGTCCAGAAGGTCGATGATGTTGAGCGGCGTGGGCACCCAGAAGGCGGTATGATGCAGGCGCGGGCCGAGACCGTTGGTGAAGGCGATGTCGTGCACGCCGCCCTTGCGGTGGGTCCATGCGGCCCAGAGACGTTCAGAGACTTCGTCCTCGGTATATTCTGTGACGCGAAAGCCGAGATCGTTATAGAAAGCCACGCTTTCATCGACATTGGGCGTGAACACGTTGAAATGGTCAATCCGGAGCGGTTTGACGCCCTTGTAGAGCGCGTATTGCTGGTGAATGGGCGCCAAGCGGTCCATGCGCGCGTAGAATTCCAGCGGGATGCCGTGCGGGTCGCGGGTGCGGAAGGTGCGCGACTGGAAGGGTCGGTCGACCCATTCGACAGGCAGCGACCTTTCCTCGAAGAACCGCGCGGCCTTTTCGAGGTTGTCCTCGTCAAACACCTTGAAACCCAGATCGCGGGCGCAAGGCGTGTCGCCCCGGCGCAGAACGAGGCAATGGTGGCCGCGTTCCTCCATCGCGCGCAGGTAGATGGTGTCACGATCCTCGTCGGTGACCTGAAGCCCGAGGGTGTCGACGTAGAAGGCGCGGGATTTCGCGAGGTCGCTCACCACCAGTTCGACATGGCTGAGCCGGACGATGTTGAACGCGGGATAGAGATTCGGGGCGGGGATGGGCATGGCGGATTTGTCCTCTGCGCGGGTCGTCTCAGGCGCCCAGTTGCGGGATATGGTGCTGGCCGGTGGCCAGCCCGATATGTTTCTGCTCCATGTAGAACTCGAACGACCAGTCGCCGCCGTCGCGCCCGATGCCCGACGCCTTGACCCCGCCGAAGGGGGTCGGCAGGTGGCGGACATTCTCGGAATTCACCCAGATCATGCCCGCTTCGAGCCGGTCGGTAAAGCGCAGGGCGCGGGTCAGATCGTTGGTCCAGACATAGCCGGTGAGGCCGTAGTCCACGGCATTGGCCATTTCCAGCGCCTCATCCTCGGTATCGAAGGTAAGGGCCGTGAGGACGGGGCCGAATATTTCCTCGTTGGCGATGCGCATGTCCTGTGTCGCGCCGGTAAAGAGCGTGGGGGCCACGAACCACCCGGTGTCGCCGACGCGTTTGCCGCCGCAGGCGATCTCGGCGCCGTCCTGTTTCGCGATCTCGAAATAGGAAGTGACCTTGTCGAAATGGGTCTTGTGGATCAGCGGGCCGATCTCGGTTTCGGGGTCGAGCGGGTGGCCGACTCGGATGTTCTCGACCCGGGCCTTGAGTCTGGCAAGGAAGTCGTCGGCGATGGTCGATTGCAGGAGAAGCCGCGAGGAGGAGGTGCAGCGTTCGCCGTTAAGCGAATAGATCATGAAGATCGCAGCATCGAGCGCGCGGTCGAGATCGGCATCGTCGAAGACCACCACCGGGTTCTTGCCGCCCAGTTCGAAATGCACGCGTTTTAGCGTGTCGGCCCCCTGCTTCATGATCATCGAGCCGGTTTTCGATTCGCCGACAAAGGCGATGGCCTTGATTTTGGGATGCTCGGTGAGGGCGCGACCGGCGTCTTCGCCAAAGCCGTTGACGAGGTTCCACACACCGGGCGGCAGGCCCGCCTCTTCGGCGATCTCGACGAGGATGCGCGCAGTGATGGGCGAGAACTCGGCCGGTTTGTGAACGACCGTGCAGCCCGCGGCCAGCGCCGGCGCGATCTTCCATGTCGAGAGCATGAAGGGCGTGTTCCAGGGCGTGATGACGCCGACGGGACCGATGGGCACACGCGTGGTGATGTTCATCAGCGTGGGGCTGGGCAGGCTTTGGCCGTCGCGGGCGGCGGGGGCGCGGTCGGCGAAGAAGCGGAAATTCTCGGCGCCGCGCAGGGCGGCCTTTTGCATGAAGCGCAGCGCCTGGCCGGTGTCGAGGCATTCGGCGAAGGCAATCTCCTCGGCGCGGGCCTCGATGGCGTCGGCGATGCGGTGGAGGATCTTCTTGCGCTCGGCCCCGGGGATGTCGCGCCATGCCGGAAAGGCCGCGTGGGCGGCATTGGCGGCGGCGTCGATATCGGCGGCATCCGACCGGGTGACGGCACAGAGGAAGCCCTCGTCCACCGGCGAGTGATTGTCGAAACTCGCGCCGCCGATGGCGGGCTGGTCGGCGCCGCCGATGCGGTTGAGCACGCCGGTGTCGCGAAACCGGGCGAGATGGCTTTCGGCCTTGGCGATGTTGGTCTTTAGATCGGACATGTCAGCCTTCTTGCGTTGTCTCGGGGGGCAGGTGGTCGCGGATGGTGCCGGTCTTGGGGCTGAGTTCAGGGTCGATGTCGCGCATCTCCATCGACAGGGCGATGGGATGCTGCGCGAGGGCGGGGGCCATGAAATCGGTCAGCGCGGCGAAGACCTGTTCGGTGGCGCGTTTGCGGGTGGCAAGGTCGCGCCCGCCGCGCAGGCGCACCGAGAGATCGAGAAAGCCGTGTTTCGGATCACCGTCGGCGATCGAGACATGATCGGCACGAAAGGCGCGCACGCGGATTCCGGCCATCGGGAAAACGCCTGTGTCGATGGCCACGCGGCGCAGATGATCGCACAGCGCGGGCATGTCGATCAGGCTGTCGAGATTGGCCGAGTACTCGAAGCTGAAATGGGGCATGGTAGCTCTCTTGGATGAATTTAATTTAACACGTTAACTAAAATTCCGCGATTTGTCAAGCAATCCAGCGCCTGTGGAAAAATCCGTTCAAGGTGGGTGACACCGCTCTTCGCCAATGCTAGCATCGCGCCAATTCCACCCGGAAGAGGTGGTGTGGAGGGTCGAGCAGAGACCCCGAAGCCGGATATCAGACTGGATCGCGCGTGGCATGTGCCGGCGCGGGGCCGTTGCTTTGTTGTGTGGCCGTGTTTGAAAACCGCAATATATGCGCGTTTCGGCAAGATCCCGCGGATTTGCCCCTCAAATCTTCGATATTTTGTGGGTGTGGTGTGTTTTTTTCGTGACGATCAAGGCGCCAAAGGCTAAGAATGGGGTGGACAGGCAGAAAACCCGCCCAAGGCGGGATCAGACATCAGGCGGACAGTATTCATGACATTGAACCTCACGATGCCCGGACAGGAAGAGTTGAAACCCCGTATCACGGTGTTTGGCGTTGGCGGTGCCGGTGGCAACGCGGTGAACAACATGATCGAGAAACATCTCGACGGTGTTGATTTCGTCGTCGCCAATACCGATGCCCAGGCACTTCAGCAGAGCCAGGCCCCCAACAAGATCCAGATGGGCGTCAAGGTGACCGAAGGGCTGGGCGCCGGTGCGAAGGCGTCGATCGGTGCGGCGGCGGCCGAGGAAAGCATCGAGCAGATCGTCGATCACCTGGCCGGGGCGCATATGTGCTTCATCACCGCCGGCATGGGCGGCGGCACCGGCACCGGGGCCGCGCCGATCATCGCGCAGGCCGCGCGTGAGCTGGGGGTCCTGACCGTGGGGGTCGTGACCAAACCGTTCCAGTTCGAGGGCGGCAAGCGCATGAAGCAGGCCGAAGACGGTGTCGAGGCGCTGCAAAAGATGGTCGATACGCTGATCATCATTCCCAACCAGAACCTGTTCCGCCTGGCCACCGAGAAAACCACGTTTGCCGAAGCCTTCAGCCTGGCGGACGATGTGCTCTACCAGGGAGTGAAGGGCGTGACCGACCTGATGGTCTGCCCGGGGCTGATCAACCTCGACTTTGCCGATGTGCGCGCCGTGATGGACGAGATGGGCAAGGCGATGATGGGCACCGGCGAGGCCACGGGCGAGGATCGCGCGACGCAAGCCGCCGAGAAGGCGATTGCCAACCCGCTTCTGGACGAGATCAGCCTCAAGGGCGCGCGCGGTGTCCTGATCAACATCACCGGCGGTCACGACCTGACGCTGTTCGAGCTGGACGAGGCGGCCAATTGCATTCGCGAGCAGGTCGATCCCGATGCCAACATCATCGTGGGTTCGACCCTCGACAGTTCGATGGAAGGAGCGATGCGGGTGAGCGTCGTTGCGACCGGTATCGACGCAAGCGAGGGCGCGCATGACTATCCGGTGCCGCGCCGGTCGCTGGCCGAACCGCTCAAGCAGTCGGTCGCGGCAGAGGACCTGGGCGGTGAAGAGCCAGGCCAGATCGAACAGGTCGCCGCGCAGGTGGGCGAAGAACCCTCGCTGTTCGAAGACCTGGAAAATGCAGAGGTCGCAGCCGCGGAAGACCAGATGGAAGATATCTTCGGCGCCGAGGAAGAGCCCGGCTTTGCCGCCGAACCGGACGATCTTCCGCCGCCGGCCTATCGGCCGGAAGTGGCCCGGTTCGAGCCGCGGGCGGATGCTTTCGAAAACGACGCCGAGGACTTTGTCGCACCCAAGGCCCCCGCGCCCGGCACACCGAGCCCGGACGCCCTGGCCCGCTTGCAGGCCGCGGTGCAGCGCGCGCCGGGCAGCGCCGGCCGCAGGGACGACGCGGCCGAATCCGCGCCCGCGCGGCAGCCGGCCGAGTCGGCCGAGAAATCGCGCTTCGGGATCAATTCGCTGATCAACCGGATGACCGGGCATGGCAGCGAGGGGCAGCCGGCCGCGCAACCACGCCAACAGCCGCAGGTGCAGGCCCAGCCGCGGGCACAGGCCCAGGCCCCCTCACCCGAGCAGGAGGCCGAACAGGAGCGTATCGAGATCCCGGCCTTCCTGCGTCGCCAAGCCAACTGAGCGCGGCGAACGGGGCTTGACCCCATTTAACACGTGACTTGCAAAAGCCGCCCGAGAGGCGGCTTTTCTTTTGAAATCAGGGTTTTGGGAGTCCATGCGCAACATGTCGCCTATGCCGGTCGCGGATGTTTCATACCGTTGCAAAGAGTGAGTTGAGCGGTAACACCCCTTACTTTAACGTCCGGAAAGATTGCGGCAGCCGTTCGCGACATCGAGGATCATCGTGCAAACGACCATCAAATCATCCGTGAGCTTCAGTGGCGTGAGCCTGCACTCGGGCAGGCCCGCGCGCGTGACGATTCACCCGGCTTCGGCCGAGCATGGCATCTGGTTTCGCCGGACCGACATTCGTGTCGGCGATCCCCTTGTCCCGGCCCGCTGGGACGCGGTCAACCAGACACCGCTGTGCACGCGAATCGAGAATGCCCGGGGCGTGAGCGTTTCGACGATCGAACATATCATGGCCGCCCTTGTGGGATGCGGCGTGCATAACGCGCTGATCGAGGTCGACGGGCCGGAAGTGCCGATCATGGACGGCAGCGCGGCGATCTTCGTGCGGGCGATTCTGGCGCGTGGCATCGTGCGACTGAACGCGCCGGTGCGGGCGATCGAGGTTTTGAAACCTGTCGAGGTGCATGGCGCGGACGGGGCTTGGGCGCGACTCGCGCCGGGGCGCGGCCTGCGCATCGATTTCCGGATCGAGTTCGAGGACGGGGCGATCGGCGCGCAGCGAAAGGTGCTCAACATGGGCAACGGATCATTCGTGCGTGAACTCTGCGACAGCCGGACATTCTGTCGACAGGCCGATGTCGATGCGATGCGCGCGCAGGGGCTTGCGCTTGGTGGCACGATGGAGAACGCCGTGGTCGTTGACGGCGACGAGGTTCTCAGCCCGGGTGGTTTGCGCCACGCCGACGAGGCCGTGCGCCACAAGATGCTCGATGCGCTGGGCGATCTGGCATTGGCCGGTGCGCCGGTTCTGGGCTCCTATTCCGGCCACAAGGCAGGCCATGCGCTGACCAATGATCTTTTGCATGCGCTTTTCACGACGCCCGGTGCGTTTCGCATGGTGGTTTGCGATGCCGAGACGGCGTCGCATTTGCCGGGCGTGGGCGCGCATCTCGGAGAAATCCCTGCCGTGGCCTGAGCCGCGGAATGTCGTCCCCACACAAGATTTTGTAATCCGAGCGAAAATGCGCGCAGCCCGAGGTGTCAAAGACGTTTTGCACCGGAATTTTCTGTGCTAGGAAGTCCGGGAACAGGGGGCAGACAGCCCGTGATCTGGATCGGACAAAGGTGAGAGCGGCGATGACAGGCGGCAGATTCCGGGCGAGAGCGCTGGGCGCGGTTCTGGTTGTGGCGCTGGTTGGTGGCTGTGGTGACACCGCTGAGCAAGCGCGCCGCGGCGACATACCGATGGAGACATTCTCGGCTGAGCAGATCTTCGAACGAGGCGAGTTCGAACTCGATCGCCGCCGACCGGAGCAGGCGGCATTCTATTTCGGTGAAGTAGAGCGGCTTTACCCCTATTCGGACTGGGCCAAGCGGTCGCTGATCATGCAGGCCTATGCCTATCACCAGGATCAGGACTACGAGAATTCGCGCTCGAGTGCCCAGCGTTACATCGATTTCTATCCGCTCGATGACGATGCGGCCTACGCGCAGTATCTTCTGGCGCTGAGCTATTACGACCAGATCGACGAGGTCGGCCGCGATCAGGGCCTGACATTCCAGGCGCTGGAGGCGCTGCGTGCGGTCATCGAACGTTATCCCGACAGCGAATACGCGCGGTCGGCGGTTCTCAAGTTTGACCTGGCCTTCGACCATCTGGCGGCCAAGGAAATGGAGATCGGGCGTTATTACCTGCGCCACGATCATCATACCGCGGCGATCAACCGCTTCCGCTCGGTCGTCGAGGATTTCCAGTCCACGTCGCACACCCCAGAGGCGTTGCATCGGCTGGTCGAGGCCTATCTGTCGCTGGGTCTGACCGATGAGGCGCAGACGGCGGGGGCGATCCTGGGCCACAATTTCCGCGGCACGGAATGGTATGAGGACAGCTACAAGCTGTTGACCGGGCAGGGACTGGAGGCGCGCGCCATGGGCGACAACTGGTTGCGCCAGATCTATCGCCAGATGATCAGGGGCCGGTGGTTGTAGGCCATGGGGGATGGTGGGTTTCACCCACCCTTTGGGGTGAATGCTGCGCACGCTTGAAATTCGTGACATGTTGATCATCGACCGGCTGGAACTCGAGTTCCGGCCGGGTCTCAACGTGTTGACCGGCGAAACCGGGGCGGGCAAGTCGATCCTGCTTGATTCCCTGGGGTTCGTGCTCGGCTGGCGCGGGCGGGCGGAACTGGTCCGGGCTGGCGCGGAGCAGGGCGAGGTGACCGCCGTGTTCGACCTGCCCGAGGGGCATCCGGCGCGCGAGGTACTCACTGAGGCCGGACTGCCGGGAGGCGATGAGTTGATCCTGCGGCGGATCAACACGCCCGACGGGCGCAAGACCGCCTGGGTCAATGATCGGCGCACAAGCGGCGAAGTGCTGCGGCGGCTGTCGGAGGGCCTGGTCGAGTTGCATGGCCAGCATGACGACCGCGGGCTGCTCAATCCGCGCGGGCACCGGGCGCTTCTGGATCAATTCGCCGGGCTTGAAGGCGAGATCGGGGCGTTGCGCGGGTTATGGGCCGAGCGGGCGCGCGCCAAGAAGGCATTCGAGGCCGCGCAAGCCCGGGTCGCGGCGGTGCGCGCCGAGGAGGAGTTCTTGCGCCATGCGGTGGCCGAACTGGACGCGCTTGATCCACAACCGGGCGAGGACGAGGCGCTGGACCAGCAACGACGGCGAATGCAGGCGGCCGAGAAGGTGGGCAAGGACATCGCGCGGGCGCTGGAGGCGCTTTCAGGTCAAGAAGGCTCGGAGGCCCGGGCAGGAGATGCGCTTCGGTGGCTCGAAGGAGTGGGCGGTGAGCTTGACGGGTTGCTTGATGCGCCGATCGAGGGCCTGGGCCGGGCCCTGAACGAGCTGGCCGAGGCGAGCGACGGAGTGCGCCGTGCAGTGGAGGCGTTGTCGTTCGACGCGTACGATCTGGAACGCTGCGAAGAGCGGCTCTTTGCGATTCGGGCCCTTGCGCGCAAGCATGGGGTACAGCCGGACGAACTGGGCGACTTCGCCGAGGGCCTGCGCGGTCAGTTGGCCGAACTCGAGCAGGGCGACGCCGATCTTGCGGAGTTGGCGCGCGTGGCCGAGGCCGCCGCAGCGGCCTATGACGCGGCCGCCGATCGGTTGAGTGCGCAGCGGCGGGCCGCGGCGGGAAAGCTTGATGCGGCGGTGATGGGCGAGCTTGGCCCGCTCAAGATGGAGCGGGCGGTATTCACCACCGGGATCGACGAGGCCGAGCCGGGGCCGGAGGGCGTGGACGCGGTGAGTTTCACCGTGGCGACCAACCCCGGTGCGCCCGCGGGGCCATTGGCCAAGATCGCTTCGGGCGGGGAGTTGTCGCGGTTCCTGCTGGCGCTCAAGGTCTCGCTGGCGCAGGGCGAAACCGGGGTCACGATGATCTTTGACGAGATCGACCGCGGGGTCGGCGGTGCGACCGCGGATGCGGTGGGGCGGCGTCTGGCCGAGTTGGCCGAGGGCGCGCAGGTTCTGGTCGTGACCCATTCGCCGCAAGTTGCGGCCAAGGCGAGCCATCACTGGCGCGTGGAAAAGCACGTCGAGGCAGGCGAAACGCGCTCGACCGTCGTGCCATTGGCCGATGGAGATCGCGTCGATGAGATCGCGCGGATGCTGTCGGGCGACCGGATCACCGAGGCGGCGCGGGCAGCGGCCACCCAGTTGATCGGCTGAGCGAGGGGAAGGCCCTGCACAGAGGGCGCCAAGGGGCGATCAATTGCGCGGTGGCACCATCTTTCCCGGGTTGAGCAGGTTGTTGGGGTCAAGCGCCTGCTTGATCGCGCCCATGACCTGCCAGCCCTGACCGTGCTCGGATGACATGTAGGGCAGCTTGCCCACGCCGATTCCATGTTCGCCGGTCATCGTCCCGCCCATGGCCAGCGCGCGTTCAACCATGCGATTCGAGGCGGCCTTGACCTTTTCGAGCGCGGCCTTGTCCTCGGCATCGAACATGATGACCGAGTGGAAATTGCCGTCGCCCACATGGCCGAGAATGGGCCCGTAAAGCCCCGAGGCAGCAAGATCGGCAGCGGTTTCATTGATGGCATCGGCGAGCCGCGAGATCGGCACACAGACGTCTGTGACAAGGCCCTTCCAGCCCGGCCGCGCATTGTAGATCGCATAGGCACCGTTGTGGCGCATGGTCCAGAGCGCATTGCGTTCCTCGGGTCGTGTCGCCCAGTCGAACCCGTGGCCATTGTGATCGGCGATGATCGCGCCGAACCCTTCGGCCATTTCGGCCACGCCGCTTTCAGAGCCGTGGAATTCGACCATCAGATGCGGGCATTCGGGCATGGTGGCCCCGGCATAGGCGTTGAAGGCCTTGACCGTCTCGGCATCGAGAAGTTCGATTCGGGCCATGGAGAGGCCCATCTGGATCGTGTCGATGACGGCGCGCACCGCGTCATCCACGCTGTCGAAGGCGCAGATCGCGGCAGTGATCGCCTCGGGCTGGCCATGCAGCTTGAGCGTAAGTTCGGTGATCAGACCCAAGGTGCCTTCGGACCCGACGAAGAGCCCGGTCAGGTCATATCCCGCGGAAGTCTTGCGCGCGCGTGTGCCGGTGCGGATCACCCGCCCGTCGGCCAGCACGACCTCGAGCCCCAGCACATTGTCGCGCATGGTGCCATATCGCACGGCGGTGGTGCCGCTGGCCCTCGTCGAGGCCATGCCCCCGAGCGAGGCATTGGCGCCGGGATCGACCGGAAAGAACAGCCCCGTGGCGCGGAGCTCTTCGTTGAGGGCCTCGCGCGTCACGCCCGGCTGCACAGCCGCGTCCATGTCCCCCTGATGCACCGACAGGACCTTGTTCATTCGGGCAAAATCGACCATCACACCGCCGGAAAAGGCCATTGCCTGCCCTTCGAGCGAGGTGCCTGTCCCCCAGCCGGTGACCGGCACCGCATGGGCGGCACAGATCTTCATCACCTGCGATACTTCTTGCGTGCTTTCAGGATAGGCCACCGCGTCGGGGGGTGTCATGGAAAAATAGGTCTCGGACCGGCCGTGCAGGTCGAGATCGGACTTGGAGCGGCTGAGCCGTTGGCCTAGTAATGTGGATAACTCGGCAAGAGCGTCTTGGATCGGCATGTTTTCCCCCGAAGAGCGATTGGCCGGGATCGTAAGGTATGCCGCTGGCATGGGAAAGGGGCGACCCGACGGATTTGTCTAAAATTGCCCGCAATTGAGATGTGATGAGCCGGCCTGAAGGATCCTATCTTGAAAGCAAACGCGCCGAGGTTGTGCGCGAATTGCGCCGCGCGCTCGGCTATTTGCGCGAAAGTGGGCCGAGCCAGTTCCAGTTCTGGCTGTTGGCGCTGGTCATTGGTGTCGGGGCAGGTTTCGCCGCGCTGTTGTTCCGGCTTGGGGTCGAGGCGTTGCAGCGCTGGGCTTACGGCACCGATAACGTGAACCGGCTGCATTCCTTTGCCGAGACGTTGCCATGGATCTGGGTTCTGATCATTCCGACGCTGGGTGGTCTCGCGGTGGGGTTGATCCTGCATTTCTTTACCGATGACGGTCGTGTGCGCACGGTGCCCGACGTCATCGAAGGGGCCGCGCTCTATGATGGGCGGGTCGAGGCGCGGGCCGGAATCGCATCGGCCCTTGCGTCGCTGATCACGCTGGGCACGGGCGGCTCGACCGGGCGCGAGGGGCCTGTGGTGCATCTCGCCAGCCTGATCTCGAGCTGGGTGAGCGAGCGGATCCATGCGAGTGGCATGACCGGGCGCGACCTGATGGGATGTGCGGTGGCGGCGGCCGTGTCGGCCAGTTTCAATGCGCCCATCGCCGGGGCGCTTTTCGCGCTTGAAGTGGTGCTGCGGCATTTCGCGGTCCATGCCTTTGCCCCCATCGTGATCGCCAGCGCGGCAGGCACGGTCATAAACCGGCTGGCCTTTGGCGACGTGACCGAGTTCACCCTGCCCGGCACGTCGGCGCTGGAGTTCTACATCGAATTGCCGGCCTTTCTCATCCTGGGCCTGGTTTGCGGGATCGTCGCAGCGGTCATGATGCGCGCGATTTTCATGGCCGATGACATGGCAAGTCAAACACAGGCCCGGATGGGATTGCCGCGCTGGCTGCGCCCGGCGGTGACCGGGCTCATGCTGGGCGTGATCGCGATCTGGTTCCCGCATATCATCGGCGTCGGATACGAGACCACGAGCGCGGCTTTGACCGGCAAACTCGTCCTGCACGAGGCGGTGGTGTTCTGCGTGCTCAAGGTGGTGGCCGTCGCCATTACCATGGCCGGGCGCATGGGCGGCGGTGTCTTTTCGCCCTCACTCATGGTGGGGGCGCTCACCGGGCTGGCCTTTGGCCTGATCGCGACCTCGGTCTTTCCCGAAGTGTCCGGTGCGCACACGCTCTATGCGCTGGCGGGGATGGGGGCGGTGGCGGCGGCCGTGCTGGGGGCGCCGATCTCGACCACGCTGATCGTTTTCGAGATGACCGGCGACTGGCAGACCGGGCTGGCGGTCATGGTTGCGGTCAGCATGTCGACAGCACTGAGTTCACGGCTGGTGGACCGGTCGTTTTTCCTGACACAGCTCGAACGGCGCGGGGTGCACCTTGCCGCCGGTCCGCAGGCCTATCTGCTGGCGATGTTCCGGGTGGCGAGCCTGATGAAGCCACTGGGCGAGCGTGAATGCCCCGAAGAGAGCGAGCTTTGGCAGATGGTCGAAGCCGGAATCTATGTCGATACGAACGCCACGCTGGAAAACGCGATGCCGGTTTTCGAGCAGTCCGGTGCGGCGTTCCTTCCGGTGCTGAGCCTGACCGGCGCGGACAATCGCCCCGAGCTTTGGGGCGCGCTCTGGCATGTCGATGCGCTAAAATCCTATAACCGTGCGCTGGTCGCGACGGCGGAGGAAGAGCATTCCTGAGCCCGTACAGGGTCGGATCAGACCCGTTCCACCGCCACCATGTCGCTGGGGTAGAAGGCGAGGTGATCCTTGATCCGGGCCACGTCGTCTTGCGGGTCTTCATAGGACCACACGGCGTTTTCAAGCGTGGTGGACTTGGTCACGATCGAGAAATAGCGGGCCCTGCCTTTCCACGGGCAGGTGGTTGCGTGATCGCTTTCGTCGAGAAAGGCCATGGCGATGTCTTCGCGTGGGAAATAGATCACCGGGGGCATGTCGCCCTCGACCAGTTCCAGCGCGTTCTTCGACTCGCCCAGAACGGCGCCGCCCGCGCGCACGACCCATGTGCCGGGCGCGTGCGTGATCGTGATTTTCGGTGCCATCTTCCTTGTCCTCCCCAAGTTTTCCGGTTCAGTCTGATGCGGCAGTGTTGCGCTGATATGTCAGAGCGGCTCGGTCGCGCCTTCCAACCATAGTCGAGCGGCCTCGGAAACCCGAGGGCCGATTTTGTCGCGGCAGGCAGCGTGGTAGCGGTTGAGCCAGTCGATTTCCTCGGCGTCCATCATCGCGGGCAGGATCAGGCGGCGGTCGATCGGCACCCAGGTCAGGGTTTCGAAATCGAACATGTCGCGGTCATCCCCGCCATGCAGCGTCTCGGCCTCGCGCACCACGATCAGGTTTTCGAGCCGGATGCCAAAGGCCCCTTCGCGGTAATAGCCGGGTTCGTTCGACAGGATCATGCCGGGGTCGAGCGGCACATGGCTGATCCGGGCAAGGCGCTGCGGGCCTTCGTGGACGCAAAGATAGACGCCGACGCCATGGCCGGTGCCGTGGTTGAAATCCTGCCCGGCAAGCCAGAGCGGATAGCGCGCCAGCGCGTCGAGATCGCGGCCCGCGAGCCCCTTGGGAAAGCGCGCCCGGGAAATGGCGATCATGCCCTTGAGCACGCGGGTGAAACAGCGCCGTTCCTCGTCGCCCACATGGCCCACGGGCAGGGTGCGGGTGATGTCGGTGGTGCCGTCGATATACTGCCCGCCGCTGTCGACCACGATCAGGTGCCCGTCTTCGAGCTGCGTGTTCGAGCCTTCGGTCACCCGGTAATGCATCACCGCGCCGTTCGGGCCGGTGCCCGCGATGGTGTCGAAACTGATGTCGATCAGCGCGTTGGTGGCCCGGCGGAAGCCTTCGAGGGCGGTGACCACGTCGATCTCGGTGATGGTGCCGGGTGGCTGCGTGTCGAACCAGGCGAGGAATTCGACCATTGCGGCGGCGTCGCGCAAATGCGCCTCGCTTGTGGCGGCAATCTCGGCGGGGCTTTTGCGGGCCTTGGGCAGGATACAGGGATCCTGGCCCCGGTCATGGGCCACACCGGCCTCGGCGAGTTCCTGCACCACGAGAACCGGGGCGGTCTTGGGATCGACGCGGACCATGCCGGTCAGCGAATGCAGGGCCGGGGCAAAGGCCGAGGGGGGGCGGATCGTGACCTGTGCACCGAGATGGGCGCGCACTGTGTCATCGAGCTTGGCCGGATCGACAAACAGCGTGAGCCGCGC
>NZ_JAWLDS010000058.1:0-19616 GCF_041686535.1 Aquicoccus sp.
CTCCTGCGCCGTCATCCTCGCAGCGGCCAAGGCGCTGAACGCCTCCCAGCTTGCATAATCGCCCAAGGTCAGGGTGAAGCCCAGAATCCGAGACATGCGCTTGTGCGCAGGCTTCATGAAGCGGCCAAGGTTTGGGCGGCGTTTGGCGTTGGACAAAGCAGGATTTTCTGCTTTGTTATCAAGGGGGGTATTCTGGCCGGTTGGACGGGCTACAGGCTTGATTTCGCTGGAAACTTCGACAACCCTACGGGCTACCACCTCCCCCCATAAACTTTTGTGAAAGAAGCGGAAATCCCGAATGGGGTGTCCGATGAGCTACCCCCCCCGCGAAATTCGGACACTGATCTAGGGTACGAATTGCTATCTGCTGATCTTCGACGAGGAAGAGATCAGCAGATGTCGAAACGCAAGCAACACGCGCCCGAGTTCAAGGCGAAGGTGGCGCTTGAAGCGCTGAAGGGTGAGCAGACGGTTGCCGAGCTGGCGAGCCGGTTCGGGATTCCCCCTACGATGATCCACAGCTGGAAGCGGGTGTTGCTGGAAGGTGCGTCCGGCGTGTTCGAGCGAGGCGGCAGGAAATCCAGACATTCGCTTGCTCAGCCGTGTGGAGGGCGCGGTCCTCACGCGAAGCGAGGGGATTTCATCGTGCTCTGCCTTTTGTCGGGCGGTGTCACGACGCTCTAGGCGATGCCTGAGCCGCTGCGCAGCCTGATGCAACGCTCGCCCGCGAGGCATTTCACCGGCTTTGCGCAGGCGGTTCTCTACCGGGGAGTGGGATTTTCACTGGTCTGGAAAGACCTCCTCGAGGTAATCTGCATGGGTGCCGTCTGTCTGGGCCTGGCGCTCGGACGGTTCCGCAAGACGATGGCGGGTGCGCGATGAAGCGCAGCCTTGTCATTATGCCCAGAACTCAGGGGCGCATCATCCGGGCCAGGTCGCTGTTTCCGCGGGTCCGTGGAAAGCCGCAATCAGGAACAGGACGTATCATATGACGCCAACTCATTCCCGTAACGTCAAGAACGTTCTCGAGGATCTCTCTGCCCAACCGGACACTGGCCTTGATGACGGCGAGGTGCGGCGGCGGCAGAAGGAACACGGCCGTAACCGCCTCAAGGAAGTGGAAACTGCAAGTCCCTGGAGAATCCTGGCGGACCAGTTCAAGAGCCTCGTGATCGCTATTCTCGCCGGTGCCGCTATCGTCTCTTTCGCGATGAGCGAGATCGTGCAGATGCTCGCGATCCTCGCCGCGATCCTGCTCAATGCCGTCATCGGGTTCTTCACCGAATGGAAGGCCGTTCGCTCGATGGAGGCGTTGCGCAGCCTCGGAACGGTACAGACGCGGGTGCGGCGCGGCGGGCAGAGTGCCACGGTCGATGCAGAGACCCTCGTGCCGGGCGACATCGTCTTGCTTGAGGCAGGCGATGTGGTGACTGCGGATCTTCGGCTGATCGAATCCAACGGGCTGACCTGCGACGAGGCGGCGCTGACGGGCGAATCCGTTCCGGTCAGCAAGACATCGGATGCGGTGGACAAGGACGCACCGCTGGCCGAACGCTGCTCGATGGCCTTCAAGGGCACGGCGGTCACGGATGGCAGCGGCACAGGCGTGGTGGTCGAGATCGGGATGAATACCGAACTGGGCAGCATCGCCCAAATGACCACCGAGGCCGAACAGGAGACAAGCCCGCTTGAGAAGCGGCTGGACCGGCTCGGACGCAATCTGGTCGTGCTGACGTTGCTCGTCGCGGCGGTCGTGGCGTTTCTGGGCGTGTTGGGGGGCCGGGACATCGTACCGATGCTCGAGACCGCGGTGGCGCTTGCCGTCGCCGCCGTTCCCGAAGGGCTGCCGATCGTGGCCACGGTGGCGCTGGCGCGCGGCATGTGGCAGATGGCGCAACGCAATGCTCTGGTGGAACGGCTGGCGGCGGTGGAAACACTCGGATCGACCAGTGTGATCTTTGCCGACAAGACCGGAACTTTGACACAGAACCGGATGCGGGTGGCGCGGCTGGTATTGCCGAGTGAAGACAAGGATATCTCGTGGGAAGACGATGATCGGCCGGAGGCCCCGCCAGAGCTGGCTTGTCGGCTGCTCGAAGTGGCGGCCCTGTGCAACAATGCCGAACTGGACAAGGACACCGAAGGCGGCGGCGCGGATGCGGGACCCGAGGACGAGGATGCAGGTGAGCGTCCCGCCGGCACCGGCGACCCGATGGAAATAGCCCTGCTGCACGCGGCCGCCGCAGTGGACATCAGGCGCGATAAGCTTCTCGAAGAGCAACCCGAGGAGCGCGAGGTGAGCTTTGACGCAGAAACGAAGATGATGGCGACCTTTCACAAGGCGGCAAGCGGCTTCCGCGTGGCCGTCAAGGGCGCACCCGAGGCTGTTCTGGAGATTTCGACACATATCGTCACCCGCGAGGGCGAGACCGAGACGCTGGCGGATCGGGGGCGAGACGAATGGGCAGAACGCGTCGAGGCGCTGGCAGGGCAAGGGTATCGCGTGCTTGCCTTTGCGGAACGGCAGGTGGACAGCCCTGACACCGATCCCTATGGCGATTTGACCCTGCTGGGCCTGGTCGGTTTGGCCGATCCGCCCCGCAGTGACGTGGCGCAGGCCATCGAGCAATGTCAACGGGCCGGTATCGCGGTCATCATGGTCACCGGTGATCAGCCCGTCACCGCGGCGGCGATCGCGCGGGATGTGGGTCTGGCGGATGACCCCCGGGCCATTGTGGGCAACGACCTGCCGCAGACGGACGGGGACCAAGACGAGGACAAGCAAGGGAACCTGCTGGAGTATCAAGTTTTTGCCCGCGTTTCGCCCGAACAAAAGCTGGGCTTGATCCGGCATTGGCAGGACTCGGGAGCCGTGGTGGCGATGACGGGTGACGGCGTGAACGACGCGCCAGCTCTCAAGAAGGCCGATGTTGGCATTGCCATGGGGCAGCGCGGCACCGATGTCGCCCGCGAAGCAGCCGATATCGTGCTCAAGGACGATGCCTTTCCCACGATCATCGTGGCGATCGAACAGGGGCGCACGATCTTCGAGAACATCCGCCGCTTCATCGTCTACCTTCTGTCTGGAAATCTGGGTGAGGTTCTGGCGGTTGGCCTCTGCGCCGCGATCGGCGCGCCACTACCGCTCTTGCCGCTTCAGATCCTGTTCATCAATCTCGTGCTCGACGTCTTTCCGGCATTGGCGCTCGGCGTCGGGGGAAGCCCCGCCGACATCATGGACCGCCCCCCGCGCGAGGCGAAGGAACCGATACTGACACGGCGGCACTGGATCGCCACGGGCCTCTGGGGCGCGCTGATCGCGGCGTCGGTGATGACCGTGTTCTTTGTCGCGCTGTGGCAGGACATGGGGCAGGACGCCGCTGTGACGATCGGCTTTCTCGCGTTCGCACTGGCGCGGCTCTGGCACGTTTTCAACATGCGCGACGCGGGCACCGGCGTGATCCGCAACTCCGTCGTGCAGAACCGATGGGTCTGGTATGCGATTGCCCTGTCGGCCGTATTGGTGGCCGCCGCCGCATGGCTGCCAGGGCTTACGACGGTTCTGGGTGTGGTGCCGTTGGACCTGCTGGGTTGGATGCTGGTCCTGGGCGGCAGCCTTGTGCCGCTGGTGGTTGGGCAAACTGTGCTGAGCCTTGTGCCCCGCGCGCAGCCCTGACCCAAACGAAAACCGCCCCGGCGCGCGCCGGGGCGGGTGAGATGCGCGCAAGTGAAGACCGGTTAACCGGCGTCCTGATCGTCGAGAAGGAAGCTGATCTTGGCGTTCACTCGGTAGCTCGTAATCCGGCCGTTCTCGACGGCGGCATTCATCTCCTTGATGTAGACAGACTTGACGTTGCGCACCGATTGCGACGCCTGCGTCACCGCCTGTTGCGCGGCATCCTCGAAACCCTTGTCGGATTCGGCGAGGACTTCGATCACCTTGAGCATGGACATCTTGATTTCTCCTTCTGGTTTCGTTTCCGCACCGGCATCGCCGCTGCGCTGGATGTCCCGGCCCGGGCTGAATCGCGTTTCACGACATCAGCCAGGACCGGGGGTTGAGATTGTTTCAGGACTGCGGCCAGTCACACCGGCGTCGCGTGGTCGGGTTTTGAGCGTGACGAGGCTGCCCGGCCCTTGGATTTGGCCGTAGCCTTGTCCTGATCGGTGCGGGACGATGCCGGGTCGTCTTGCCCGGTTTCGCTTTGTGGGGTGGCCGCCAGTTGCGTGGCCTGCATGCACAGTGTCATCCATTCCTGATAGTCTGCCGTCAGACGCTCGAACGATCCGCGCTGCCACTCGGTAATCGCCTGCATGGCCGCTACAGGGTCGGGCTTGCCCTTTGAATTCATGCTGTTCAGGGCCTCGAGGGCGGTCTCTATGGCTTCCTGACGGCGCTCGATCCAGTGTCGGGTGAAGGTTTCTGCCTGTTCGAGCATACCCTCCTGCACCTTCATGACCTGCGTCAATCGGGGCGCTGCTGCCCCGCTCAGGTTGAAAAGTGCCTGTGTCTGGCGCACCAGATCAGCGATGTCTGTGTGAGGTTCATCCTTTGCCAAGGCACCATTCCCTTACCCATATGATGACGGTCATCTGCATCGCTTATGGATTGAACACCGACTTTCAGTTGTCGGCATTAACTCGCGTTAACGCGTCGCTGGTTGAGCGGTGGACTATCAAATATTCGGCTCAAATGGTAAAAGTCCGAGAGATTTGGTTGTGCAGTTTCTCATCCCAAGGCGCGTTTTGGTGTAAATGGAAACAGGTTTCTGCCCGTGAGGCGACTGGACATGGACTTGAAAATTTGATCGAGGAGGCTTTCCGGTGCTGAATACCTATTCAAAGTTCGAAGACATCTTGCGCCCCGATCGCAACGCGGTTGCCAAGGGAGCGATACTCAAGAGCGAGGGTGATGAGTCGCACGCACGCCTTTATGTCGTGGAGGGCTGGCTGGCCGCCTCGAAATTGCTCGAGGATGGGGAGCAGCAGATCATCGAATTCATTCTGCCCGGCGAAACCTATGATCCGACTGCCACCGACGGAAAGACCAGCTTCCTGCAGATCGAGGCGCTGTGCGATGCGGTGATCGTCTCCATCGACAAGACCGCCTGGGCGCGATT
The DNA here is from genome assembly GCF_041686535.1 of Aquicoccus sp. Taxonomy (NCBI): domain Bacteria; kingdom Pseudomonadati; phylum Pseudomonadota; class Alphaproteobacteria; order Rhodobacterales; family Paracoccaceae; genus Aquicoccus; species Aquicoccus sp. The sequence continues at coordinate 5,121 of NZ_JAWLDS010000058.1, forward strand.
GCTTCAGGAAGATCCTGATCTGCGAAAGGCCGAACGGGAGCGGGAAATCGCGGCGCAGGCCCGGCAATCGGAACGCATGCTGCGCCTTGGTCAGGCGAGCGCAGAGACCAGGATCGCCTACGTCCTTATCGAGTTTTGCATACGCGTGTCCGGAAGAGGCACCCAGTGTTACGGCGAGTTCCATGTGCCGATCAACCAGCGGCAACTCGGAGAGTTCACCGGACTGTCATCCGTGCATGTCTGCCGGACACTGCGACGTCTGAACCGGGCTGGTATCATCAGAACCGGCGACCACATGGACATCCTGATAGAGGATCTGTCCGCGCTGGCGGAGCTTGCACAAGTCGATCTTGCGGCACTGCGCAATGGAATTGCCGTCGGGGCCGCGTAACGTCCCCGGGATCAGTCTGGCATGTCGCGCGCGCGGGCTTCGCTGATTTCGCCGAGGGCCTGTCCGGCCAGTTCCTCGGACACATGTTCGGCAATGTCGCCAACCGACAGGATGCCGGAGGCCGCACCTGACCTGTCGATCACCAGCAGACGCCGGATGCGTTTTTCACCCATCAGTGCCGCGGCATCCGCTGCGTCCTGATCGGCGAAACAACTTATCACCTTGCGCGTGATGATGTCCCCGATCCTCGTATCCAGCCCAAGGGCGAAGCCGGTGGCGGCCAGCGCACGCATGACGATATCGCGGTCGGTCACGATGCCGATTGGCCTTCCGTCCTGAAGCACGGGCAATGCGCCCACATCGTTCTCGCGCATGCGCTCTGCCGCGTCGCGGATCGTGGTTTCGGATGTTGCACTGATTACCGGTGAGGACATGACTTTCCTGACCAGCATGGTCGATTTCCTTGCTTCCTGTTTGCCTTGACAAGCTCGGCTCGCGTCTGTGCGCTCAAGTTTGGCGCACCCAGTTACAGATCTCATTAATCCGGGTCAATGCGCGGGGCATGATTGTTGTCCAGACTTGGATCGTGAGTTGGAGGGGCCATGAAACATCGTTCGATATTCGAGAACCGGTCGCCCGCGTTGACCATGAAAGACGCCTATCGCATCCTCGAGGTGCTTGGCCCGATGCCGGCAGAGGCGCTTGCGGCCATGGTGGATTACGGGCTGAGCGACCATGAAATTGGTCGTTACTACGACCTTCCGCATGACATGATAACGATCTTGCGCGACTATTGGGGGATCGCTGGAAATCCCTGAACGTGGATCAATCACCCGCGCCTTTAACGTTTCGCAGAAACTCGCAAGCGCCACGGGCAAGCACTCGTTCCTCATCCGTGGGAATCATGTAGACATCGACCTTTGCGGCCTCGTGTGAAATCCGTGATGCGCCTTGGGTATTGGCCTTATGGTCGATCCCGACCCCAAGCCAGCCAAGCTCCGCGCAGATCCCTTCCGTTATCGCGGGTGTATTTTCTCCGACCCCTCCGGTGAAAACCAGCGCGTCCAGCCCGCCAAGCGCCGCAGCGAGCGAGCCGAACTCGGGTCGGCAACGGTAGATGAAGACCCCCACCGCCGCCTTGGCATCGGTGAAAGCGCGGCAAGGCGTTTGCTCACCTTGGCGTCCACGCGCATTGGCATTGTCCTTTCTGTGGTCGTCCATTGCAATTTTGGCGGATCAGTCGGCACGCTCCAGCAGCAAAGCGATGCCCTGACCTTCGCCGAGGCAAAATCATAGCGGCCGCGCCAGAGTTGAGCTCTGGCGCATTCCCGGCGGTGGTCGTGCCATCCTCGCGGAGCGCGGGGCGCAGCTTGCCCAGCCCCTCGGCGGTGGCGCGTGCCCCCAGATCGGGGGCGGCGATGTCCTTGAAGCAGCCACCGAACTTTCCGATGGCCGTGCGGACGGGGTGGCCACGAAAAATGTCGGCATCTTGCACGGATCTTGGCCTTTCGGTCTCGGATGTTCGATCAGGGCTTTCGAGAAACCTGGAATAGGTGAGGCAGACCTGACCGAATGGTCTTGGTTCCTCTTCACCCGGCCTGGGCTGCACACACACGATTTTCAAAATCCCTGGCGTGTTAGTCATCAACGCAGAACCAGGCACCGCAGGATTCGCCGGCCACACTAGGCCGATGCCGAACCGTTCCCATTAACCCGCGTTAATGTTGGCAAGACGGGGTAACGCTAATTTCATAGTCGGAATCGATCTACGACCGCCTTGCCCGACAGACGACTGTCAAGGGTCCATGCGCGGGCGACGTCATGCGCCGGCTTGAGGCGAACATATCTCGCCTGACTTTAGACCGGCTTCATGTCTTGTGGCGAGCGGCACCGACGGGTCGTTATGGAGTTTATGGCATCATGGTTACGAAAAGTTTCGTGATTCTCAGCAACAAGGCCCCTTCACAAACAAAACCGCAGGTGGCGGGACAGGAGATGGCAACCGGGCGGTATGAATTCCGCGTTTGGCCGCATGACGTGCCGGATGCGGCGGCGCTGCTGCAACAGTCCTGGCCACTCGTGGGCGCTGAGCGACGAACTGACGTCTATCTTCTGACAGAGCGCAGCCCTTTGACATTGGTGAAACTGCGCGCCGGCAATCTGCTCGAAGTGAAAAGCCGGGGCCATGACCTTGGCCCGCTGCAGCATTGGACAGACCATGCCTATCCCCTGTTTCCGCTCTCCCGTTCGAATCTGCGAGCATTGGCAAAAGAGTTGGGCGTGACACGCTTGCAAGACGATGCCGGGCTTTCCCCTGCTCACCTCTTGGCCCAGCTCGGCGATACGGCCCCATCGATCCTGCCGATGACGGTCAGCAAGTCGCGGCTGTTGTTCCGCAAGGACAGCAGCCGCGCCGAGATCTGCCGTGTCAGCTTCGCCGGCTGGAGCCGTCTGACCCTGGCGGTAGAGGATCCCGATCCCGACAGCGCGCTCGCGACACTCGATGACCTGTGCCTTTGGCGTATGCCAAATCGCTCTTATGGAGATGTGCTCTGTGGGCCACGGCTCGCTGCTGTACGGGAACCCCTAAACTCACACCCGGTAACCTGAAAGGATCAGTCCATGAAACGTCTCGACGGGAAAACTTGCATCGTCACCGGTGGAGGCAATGGCATTGGCAAGGCCACCTGCCTGCGGCTGGCCAGTGAGGGCGGACGTGTCGCCGTCACCGACATCGACGACGGTGACGCCAAGGCGGTCTGCGAAGAGATCAGGGCACAGGGCGGCACCGCAGACTCATGGCCGCTCGACGTGGCCGATGCCGACGCGGTGCGTCAGGTCTTTGATGCGGCAGCCGACAGGTTCGGCCAGATCGACGTCGTGGTGAACAATGCCGGGATTTCCGGGGTCAACAGGCCGACGCACGAGATCAGCGAGGAAGAGTGGCGCAAGGTGATCGATATCAACGTGAACGGTGTATTTTACTGCACCAAAGCAGCTATTCCCCACCTGAAAAAGGCTGGCGGAGGCAGCATCGTCAACCTGTCGTCGATCTACGGCCTTGTCGGAGCGCCAGATCTGCCACCTTACCACGCCTCAAAGGGGGCCGTCCGGCTGATGACCAAGACCGACGCGTTGCTTTATGCCAAGGAAGGCATCCGCGTGAACTCGGTTCATCCCGGGTTCATCTGGACCCCGCTTGTCGAGGGGCTGGCAAGAAGTGCCGAGGAGGGGGTAGAGGCCTTCCGCAAGGGGCTCGACGATCTGCACCCGATCGGCCACGTCGGCGAGCCCGAGGACATCGCGGCGGGCATCGCCTATCTCGCCTCCGACGACGCGAAGTTCGTGACGGGATCAGAACTCGTGATCGATGGCGGGTATACCGCTCACTAGGTCTGACCAGCCGATCCACGCCAGAATCATCCAAGCTTCAATCGAAAATGTGAAAAGGATACACTCAGATGACCAAGACGATGGCACCGATGACCCGCATACTGACCGGGAGCATGTTCGCGCTTGCTCTCGTCCTCGCGCTGCCACTCGCGGCACAGGACTCTTCTGAAGAGGCCCAGGAAACCGAGTCCGTGACCACCGAGGATATTCAGGCCGAATTCGACGAGGCATTCGAGACGATCCGTGACTATTCCGAGGACCAGCGCGATGAGGCCGTTGCCGCGATGCGCGAGACGCTTTCGCAAATCGATGCCGAGATCGCTCAACTCGAACAGCGCGCGAGAGAGGACTGGGCCGAAATGTCGGATGCCACGCGAGAGGAGACCCGCGAGACGCTGGAAGCGCTGCGCGACCGCAGGAACGAACTGAGCGAGGCGTTCGGCGCCATGCAAGAGGGGAGCGTGTCGGCCTGGGACGAGCTTCAGGACGGGGTGGCGAATGCCTGGTCCGAAGTGAAGGGCGCATGGAACGCGGTCTTTGACGACTCAGGTAATGACGACAAGGATTGATGTCTCTCGTGCAAGCAGGAAGGAATGCAGATGACAGACAGGGAAATCACAGATGCTACCGCGCCGCGTGGACTCAAGACATGGCTCTGGATCGCGGGTATCGTCTCGATTGTAATGGGCGTGCTTGCTGTGCTCTTTCCCTTTGCCGCGACCCTCGCCGCAGAACTTGTGATCGGCGCCATCCTCGTTGCCTCCGGACTCCTCGAACTCGTCAGGGCCTTGGCGATGCGGCACAACGGGAGCCTGGCATGGAACGCGCTTTTCGGTCTCGCGGCCCTGGTGGCAGGGGGCATACTGTTGGCGTGGCCGATGCAGGGGATAGTGACGCTGACAATCGTTCTGGGCGTCTTCTTTCTGCTTGGCGGCGCATTCAAGCTGGTCGCGGGCTTCGGTCTGCGGCCGTTCCCGGGCTGGGGCTGGATCGGGTTTTCCGGTGCGTTGTCGGTGCTGCTGGGATTGCTCCTGCTGTTTGGTCTGCCCGGCACCGCGCTGTGGGCCGTCGGGCTGCTTGTCGGCATCGATTTGATCTTCCTCGGTTTTGCCGAGATCGCCATGGCCTCTGCTATCGAGCGAGATTGAGGAAGAGAGCTTATGATCGAGATCGAGCATATTACTCGCCCACTGGAGACACGGCCACTGCCGATGTAATTGCCGATCGTCTGGAACACGCGCCGCTGGACGCTCTTGCGGCAAACGAAGACGACATCGGCGTCAGCACCCTGCACGGGAAAATCGAAGCTTTCCGGGCCAACCTGCGGGATGCCCCGGATCACGCCTGATCTCGCGATACGCTTTCAATCCTCGACCGTGCTCACGGCCTCGAACCCCGAGACGACATCCATCAGTTCGCGTGTGATCGTCTCCTGCCGCTTGACGCGATAGACCTGCATCAGGTCCGCGCGCCGCTCTTCGATATTGCGCTCGGCACCCTGCATCGCCGCCAGCCGCGTTGCGTGTTCGCTGACCAGAGCCTCGGCCAGGGCACTGTAGAGAATTACAAAAAGCCGCTGCTGCACCAGCCATGACAAGAGCGCGGGCGGGGATATGCGGAAAAACGGCAGGCCCCGCCCGGGCCAGGGCGCATCGAGAAGAGATCCCATGTAGGCGTCCGACAGCGGGAGCAATTGCCGCTCGACCGGCTTTGCCAAGAGGCGGCCCTCGCGCCGGTTATGCACCACCCGGATGCGGCCGATACCGTCCTCGCGCTGCCACCGGTCGCTCTGAACGATCACCGACTGCACCAGAGCGGACAGACCGGCCACAGATCCGGGCAGGGCAAATAGCGTGTCGACGCTTTGACCGGCCGATTCCAGCCGCGCCGCCGCACGCAGGCCAATCACGGCCAGCAGGGTTTCTGGCCCTTCGATCCGCTCAAGGGCATGACGCGTGACGGTCTCGTTATAGCGCCCGCAGAGCCCCCGCTCGGAACCGATGACGATGAGCGCCGTGCGCGATGATCCCTCTACGCCGGTCTGTGGCAAAGGCAGGCCACGGGCGCGACGATCATGCAGCAGCGCCATCAGGCCCAGATCAACCGTGCGCGCGTAATCGCCCAGCGCCTCCTCTGCCTGCTCGAATTGCCGGATGCTGGCGGCTGACAGGGCCTTCATCGTGCGCACGATCGAGTGTATGTCCCCGGCGGTGTCCAGGGCATCGGATAGGGTTTCAAGCGTCTGCATCATCGCCATCCTCATCCGTATCAACCAGTGCCGCGCGCATTGCCTCGATCAGCGCCCCGCGATGGTCTTCGGTCAGCTTTTCACCAGCCTCGATCACCTCGCAGATGTCGGGGCAGCGGTCACGCACCGCGCGCTGAACGCGCTCTTCTGCCCCGGCCACATCCTGTGGTCCGATATCGTCAAACAGGCCCTCGGTCGCGGCCAGCAACGCCGCGATCTGTTCAGGCACAGCAAGGTGATGTTGTTCGTGCTGTTTGAGAACCTCGCGCACCCGCAGGCCGCGCGTCAGCTTGGCCCGCGTCTCTTCATCCATCTGGGTGCCGAAACGCGCGAAGGTCTCCAGCTCCTCGAATTGCGAATACATCAGCCGCAAATTGCCCGCGACTGCCCGGAACGCGGGAAGCTGCACCTTGCCCCCAACGCGACTGACCGAGGAACCGATATCCACCGCCGGCAACTGGCCCTTCTCGAACAGGTCCGGCGAGAGGTAGATCTGGCCGTCGGTGATCGAGATCAGGTTCGTCGGGATATAGGCCGAGATGTTCTGCGCCTGCGTCTCGATAATCGGCAGGGCGGTCAGCGACCCGCCGCCATGTTCCTTGCGCAAGTGGGTGGCGCGTTCCAGCAGTCGCGAATGGATGTAGAAGATGTCGCCGGGATATGCTTCGCGACCCGGCGGGCGCCGCAGCAGCAGCGACAGTTGACGATAGGCCCGCGCGTGGCGGGTGAGATCATCATATACGATCAGCACATCGCGCCCCTGCGCCATGAACTGCTCGGCCATGGTGGTGGCGGCATAGGGGGCCACGAATTGCAGGCCCGGCGCGTCCTGACTGCTGGCCACGACGACGATGGTGCGCTCCATCGCGCCGTGATCGCGCAGGCTGCGCAGAACGCGGGCCACAGCCGAGGCGCGTTGCCCGACGGCGCAGTAAATCGAGAGCACGCCCGTGTCTGTCTGGTTGAGGATCGCATCGACGGCGATGGCGGTCTTGCCGGTCTGGCGGTCACCGAGGATAAGCTCGCGCTGGCCGCGCCCGATGGGGATGGCGGCATCCACGGCCTTGATCCCGGTCTGTAGCGGCACGTTCACGGGATCGCGGTGCATGATCGGTGGGGCGATCCGCTCGACCGGCATGCGTGCCTCGGCCTCGACGGTCCCGGCGTCATCCAGCGGCCGCCCCAGCGGGTCGAGCACGCGGCCCAGCAGCGCTTCGCCCACCGGCACATCCACCACCCGTTCGGTGCGATGCAGCCGGTCGCCGGGGCGCAGATGACCGGTATCGCCCAGAACGATCACGCCAACGCGATCCTCGCGCAGGTTTGACGCGATGCCCATCAGTCCGCCCTCGAACTCGACCAGTTCGTTGGCGTGCAGATCCGTAAAACCCGCCACCTGCGCCACGCCGTTCCCGACCGAAACGACATGCGCAACCTCGGTCGTCTCAAGGCGAGGCTTGGTGTTTTCGAGCGCCGTGTCCAGTGGATCAAACAGCGTGTCGCGCAGGGTTTTGAGCATTTTCACGCTACCTCACAGCTCATCCGCGGTCTCTTTGCGTCTGACGGGGCTCGCGGAGTCCAGAAGCTCTTCAAGTTCGCTGTTCAGGCGCTTGAGATGCCGCGCGGCTGACCATTCCACGGTCTGTTCGCCGATGGTCAGGCGCACTCCAAGCAGCACCTCATTATCCTCCCGGTACTCCACCTCGATGTCGGTCTCGAACTGCTCGTGGATCGCGCGGGTGATCTTTCGGCGGGCAGACGTATCAAGCGGAGCCGCAGTTTCCACCAGTGCCAGGGTTTCCGCGCTATTGGCGGCAGTGGCCATTTTCTTGCGATTCTCTGCGTCCAGATCCTTGAGCTTTGCAACAAAGCCCTGTGCAATCCGGTCGTCCAGCGCGCCCGAGGTGAAGTCGGCCACGAGCCGCCCCGCGATGTCCAGCACCTTGTGCCCGGCCTTGCGCTGCATCTCCCGGACGAAATCGGCGCGTTCTTCCACAAGCATGTCTTTCCATTTCTTGCGCTTTTGCTCGACCTCGTCGCGGATGTCCTGCTCCAGCCGCTGCCTGAGCTCATTGGCCTCGACGCGCGCCTCCTCAAGTATCTCCTGCTTCGACTCCTCAAGCTCATCACGCTTCTTGCGCAGGTTCTTGGCCTCATCCTCGGCCTCCTTTCGGCGGGACCTTGCATCCGAAAGCCGCTCTTCGATGCGGGCCTCACGCCGGGTCATGGCGTTGGTGATGGGACGGTAGAGAAACCGTTGCAGCAGCCAGATAAGAACAAGAAAGTTGACGATCTGGGCGGCAACGGTCAGCCAGTCGATCTGCATGGGTCAGCCTCCGCCGCCAAGGGCCGTCACATCAACGAACGGGTTGGCGAAGAGCAGGATCATCGACACGACGAAGCAGTAGATGGCCGTGGATTCGATCATCGCGAGGCTGACGAAGAGCGTGCGCGTGATGGTGTTCGAGGCATCGGGTTGTTGCGCCAGCGCCTGCAGGGCCTGCGCGGCTGCCCGTCCCTCGGCCAGTGCAGGCCCGATCGAGCCGATGGCAATGGTCAGGCCAGCGGTGATGATCGAGATCGTGGCGATCATTGTTGCGGGGTCCATGGTCAATCTCCTTCTCGCGATGTTCGGGGGTGTTCGGAATCAGGGGCGGAATCATCCGTGCGTTGGGCCCGGCTTGCAGACGCAATGTAGACCATCGCCAGAATGGCAAAGATATAGGCCTGAATCAGGCCGGTAAGCAGCCCGAGCAATTGCATGAGGATCGGAAAGAAGAAGGGCGCCACGCTGATCAGGATACCGACGATCACCGTGCCGCTCATGACGTTGCCATAAAGCCGGACCGCCAGCGCAATGGTGCGCGACAGCTCGCCGATGAGATTGAAGGGCAGCATGAACGGGCTCGGCTGAAGATAGGATTTCAGATAGCCGCGCAGCCCGCGCCGGGCGATCGAAAAGATTGGCACCGCAATAAGCACGCATATCGCCAGCGCCGCCGTGGTCGAGAGCGACCCCGTCGGTGGCTGGTACCCCGGCAGGATGGTGAGCAGGTTGGCGGTTGCGATGAACAGGAACAGCGAGCCTATGAATGGCAGGTACCGCGCGGGGTCCGATGCGCCAACCTCGTCGATCTGGTCGCGGATGGTGGTGACCACGACCTCCAGCATGACCTGCCAGCGCGACACGGTCTCGCCCTCGCTCAGCCGCGCGGTGATGATCCACGACACGAGCACCAGCAGCGCCATGACCGCCCAGGTGAACACGATGGTGGCATTGAGCCTCAGTCCCCGCCATTCGTAGAGAACCCAGGCGTCGGGGCTTATTTCCATGGCACGCGCTCCGGATTTGCAGGTTTCACAAAGCGCGTGGCAAGCAGCCGGATGGCGAAGAACCCCAGCAAGGCAAACGCAATGTCGATGGCTGTTGCACCGCTCCGAACGGCCAGCCATAGCGCGCCTGCAAGCAAACCCGCGCGGAGCAACCCCATGGCCGCGAAGAGCCAAACGCTCAGCCCTGCGGTCAGGATACGCACCGCGCCCCATAGCACGCCCATGTAGAGCAGACCGAATACGCCCCCGGCCAGTATCGCGAGGCCCGCCGTCATGTCGCGTTCCCGGCTATCGGGCGCAGCATCATCCCGACAATGGCCGGACCGATGATACAGGTTACGATGCTTGCCAGGACAGCGGCGTTGTAGAGGACTTGCGGCACCGCCCATGGACCAAGCGTCAATCCGAAAAGCATGACCAGCAGAAAAATCTCGGCGCGCGGCACCATGCTGAACCCGATCAGCGCGCCCTGCCGCCACCCACGCATGGCCGCCGCAGGCAGACCCGCGCCCAGGAGTTTGCCAATCAAGGCCATACCGGCAAGGGCGGCTGCAAGTCCCATGCCCTCAACCGGCACGGTGATATCTACCGAAAGCCCTATGGCGACGAAAAAGAATGGCCCGAACACAGTGAGCAGAATGCCGAACGCCTCGTCGATACTGCGCTCCGCCGGGTCGCGGCTGAAAGCCAGCCCCGCAAAGAGTGCGCCAATGGCCATCGAAAGCCCCATGAACTCGGCCATGGAGGCGATCACGAAGGCCGCGCCGGTCGCAAGAACAATCGGTCCGTCTGTGGGTGACAATTTTGCGAAACCGTCCGAAAGCGGCTTTTCCAGCCAGCGCGAAAAAAGGTAACAGGCGACGCTGAACAGGGCCGTCAGCATCAGCTGTATCGCCCCAGCTTTCAGTGCCGGCGCAAGGATCGCGGCCCCTTCAGGCTGTTTCAGCAGGGGCCCCACAGCGAACAACACGCTGAGCAGCACCACGGCAGAAACGTCGTCCAGTTCCGCCGCATCCAGCAGTAGAGCCCCTGTGTCGCTGTCGAGTGCGCCTGCCCCCTCCCAGATCCCGGCAGAGACGCCGATACTCGTCGCGCTCGCGGCAATCCCCGTAAAGAGAGCGGGGATCAGCCCCAGCCCCGGCCACAACACCACAAGCACAAATGCGGCGATGCCCCCTAGCACCATGTTTGGCAACCAGATCAGCGCCGCGCGTCCGATTTGCCGGCGCAACTTGCCCAGATCGCTCTCCAGTCCGATCCGAAACAACAGCACAACGATACCGATCTTGGCGAGGAACGGCACCTGCTCGTTCAGAGTGTCGTTCGCGAACCCGGTCGTGATGGAGCCGATAGACAAGGCCGCACCAAGCAGGATGAAGCCGATCATGCTCGGCATGGAGACGCGGGCAAACACCGCGCGCATTGGCACTGCCAGCAGGGTTACCAGCCCCATAAGCAAGAGCATCGCGACATGTTGCGCGCCGGTGTCAATCATCGCGCCCCTCCCGTTGCACCCAGAACCACGCGTTGAGCGCGCCGAGAAAGGCCCCCGCAAGAAGCAGCGCCAATGTCCATGAGGTCTCGCCCGGCCAGCGTGCGTCGATCCAGCGGCCGAGGGCGATTCCGGCGATGATCGGCACGGCCACGGCCCATCCGACGAGGCCGAACATGCCCAGCCCGCGCCATGCGCTTTGCTTGCGGCGCTTTTGGGCCTCCTGCATGCGGGCGACCTTGCGGACAATGGTCCTGGACTCGTCCTCGGGATCGCGGGTCATTGATGCGCGCCCTGCAATTCGCGGAACCGGCGGATCATGTGCGCCTCGAGTCGCGCCAGCGCCGAGCGCGCCTCGCGCTCCTGTTCGGTGTGCTGACGAAATTCGGTCTCAACCCGCTCTCGCAGATGTCCGAGGTTGTCGCTCATGACTACATCCCGCACGGCCACCATCACTGTCGGCCCGGCTTTCACCAATGTTCCGGCATTCACCCCCACGAACTGTTCGACGCCTTTCTCGGCCTCGAAAACCAGAACCCCGGCCACCAGTTGCGTGACATGGTCCATGTGCCGCGGCAGAATACCAAAGACCCCATCCGAGGCCTCTGCCACGATCCTGTGCACGTGATCGTGCCGCGTGACCCGTTCCGGGGTGATGATCCTAAGCTCCATCCGAACCTCCTTTGTCCTCAAGGTCGTCCACCGTGCCGATCATGTAGAAATCGCTCTCATCGCGGTCACCGAATTCACCATCGAGAATGCGCGCACAGCTCTTGACCGTGTCTTCAAGCGAGACAAGGACACCCTTGGTGCCGGTCATCGCCTCGGTGGTGAAAAACGGCTGGGTCAGGAACCGCTCAAGCTGGCGGGCCTGCCGCACCGTGGCGCGGTCCTTTTCCGACAACTCCTCAAGCCCGAGCATCGCGATGATATCCTTCAGCTCCTCGTATTCCGCGAGTGTGTTACGCACGGCACGCGCCACGCGGTAATGCTCGGCGCTGACCGTGCTGGGCGTGAGCATGCGCGAAAAGGATTGCAGCGGGTCGATGGCGGGATAGAGGCCTTCGGAGGCCTTTTTGCGCGACAGCACGATCGAGGCCGACAGATGCGAGAAGGTATGCGTGGCGGCCGGATCGGTGAAATCGTCGGCGGGCACATAAACCGCCTGGATCGAAGTCATGGCGGCACGGTCGGTCGAACAGATCCGCTCTTCAAGCTCGGCCAGTTCGGTGCCAAGCGTCGGCTGATATCCCACCCGGCTGGGCATCCGCCCCAAAAGCCCCGACACCTCGGAGCCTGCCTGCACGAAGCGAAAGATGTTGTCGATCAGCACCAGCACATCGCGGCGCTGTTCGTCACGGAAATACTCGGCCATGGTCAGTGCGGCGTGACCGACGCGAAAGCGCACACCGGGACTCTCGTTCATCTGGCCGAACACCATCACCGTGTTGTCCAGAACGCCGGCCTCGCCCATTTCGCGGTAAAGCTCCTCGGCTTCGCGCGAGCGTTCGCCGATGCCGCAGAACAGGCACACGCCTTGGTATTCGGCGACCATGTTGTGGATCATCTCGGTGATAAGAACGGTCTTGCCCACGCCCGCTCCGCCGAAAAGCCCCGCCTTGCCGCCGCGTTCGAGCGGACTGAGCAGGTCGATCGCCTTGATCCCGGTCTCGAAAATATCACCTTCGACTCGGCGCTCCGACAGCGGCACCGGATCGCGCAGGATCGGCTTGCGGGTGACATCCTCCAACGGGGCGCCATCGTCGATGGTGTCGCCGAACAGGTTGAACATACGCCCCAGGACCGCATCCCCCACGGGCACCTCGATGGGACCGCCCGTGTCCCGCACCCCAAGCCCCAGCCGCAGATCGCCTGTCGGATTCATCACCAGACCGCGTGCAATGTCATGGGCGGGCAGTCCGGCCACCTCGATGGTGATTTGCGGATCGCTCAGGGTGACAAGCCGCGATGCGATCATCGGCAGGCCATGCGCAAAGCGGATATCGGCGATGCCGCCCTCGATGGCAATGATATGGCCTACGTCCTTCTCCTGCACTGGCATGTGCCGCCCCCGCTGCTTGCAAGCCGAGGATAATGCAAGCTTGTGCGCGTTGACCTTGATCGAAGTTAAACCAATGCATGTCTGGCTGCCGTTTCTCAGAGACGCTTAACGCAGGTTAATGTCGAGCGGCCCTATGCTCCTAAAGTTTCCAGACGTTTTTGAAAGCATGCAGGAGCGATCATGTCCGACTCTTCCGAAACGCCGCAGGATCCGGAGGCCGACCTGCAATCGCGCTTTCCGACCGCCTACACGATCCTTTTCGCGCTGATCGTTCTGGTCGCTGCGCTAACCTGGATCATCCCTGCCGGGCAATATGACCGCGAGATGAACGAGGAGGTGGGCCGCGAGGTCGCCGTGCCCGACACCTACCAGACGGTCGAGAGCAATCCGCAGAACCTGATCGACGTGCTACTTGCGCCCATCGGCGGGTTCTACGATCCCGACAGCTACGCCGCCAATGCCATCGACGTCGCGCTCTTCGTGCTGATGCTGGGTGGATTTCTGGGGGTGGTGAACGCGACCGGTTCGATCAATACCGGGATCAGGCAGTCGATGCGGGCCATGGAGGGCCGCGAGATCTGGATGATCCCGATCCTTATGACGCTGTTCGCGGCTGGCGGAACGAGTTATGGAATGGCCGAGGAAACGCTGGCCTTCTATGCGATCCTGCTGCCGGTGGTGTTGCGCGCTGGTTATGATGCGGTCACGGGTGTGGCAATCATCCTGATTGGTGCAGGCATCGGTGTGCTGGGCTCCACCATCAATCCTTTTGCGACGATCATCGCCTCTGACGCGGCCTCGATCCCATTTACCGACGGGATCGTGCTGCGCTTCGTCATTCTCTTGGGCGGTCTGGCGATCTGTATCGCCTATGTCATGCGTTATGCGCACCGTATCAAGGAGGAGCGCGGACGTTCTGCGGTGGCGCGGCAATGGTCGGCGCATGAGCAGCATTTCCTGAAAGATGGCGACACCGCGGACGAGGACGACACCCTGAGCGGCACCCAAAAGATCATTCTGATCATCTTTGCCGCCACGTTCGGCGCGATGATCTGGGGCGTGGCGACGCAGGACTGGTGGATGGCACGCATGGGGGCGTTGTTTCTCGGCTCGGCCATCGTGATCGGCATCATAGGTCGACTGGGCGAAAAGGGCCTGACCGGTGCGTTCGTCGATGGCGCGCGCGATCTTCTGGGCGTGGCGCTGGTCATCGGGCTGGCGCGCGGGATCGTCGTGGTCATGGAACAGGGTCTGATCGTTGACACGATCCTGCACGCGGCGGCGGAGACGCTGGGCGATCTCTCCAGCGTCGCCTTCATCTCGGCGATGTTCGGCATCGAGGTCGCGATGAGCTTTTTCGTGCCGTCCTCCTCGGGCCTTGCGGTTCTGTCCATGCCCATCCTGGCTCCGCTGGCCGATTTCGCCGGGGTCGGGCGTGATCTTGTGGTGACCGCCTATCAATCGGCCAACGGGCTGGTGAACCTGATCAACCCGACATTCGCGGTGGTGATTGGCGGGCTGGCCATCGGGCGGGTGCCCTATGACCGCTGGATCGTCTTCATCTGGCCGCTGCTGGT
>NZ_JAWLDS010000059.1:0-19561 GCF_041686535.1 Aquicoccus sp.
CGATGATCCCGATGACGGGATGGTAGACAAGACAAAATGACGGAAAAGACCCTCGATCGCATCGCCGCAGCCCTCGAACGCATCGCGCCGGCTCCCCATTCCGGCCCCGATTTCTCGCGGGCCGATGGCTTCCTTTGGCATGTCGACCCCGAACGGCTCGAACCCGTGTCACGGATTTCGCGGGTCGATCTGTCCCTGCTTCTGGGGGTGGACCGGTCGCGCGATACGCTTCTGGCCAACACGCGTCAGTTCGCGCGCGGGCTTCCGGCCAACAATTCGCTTCTGTGGGGTGCGCGCGGCATGGGCAAGTCCTCGTTGGTCAAGGCCGTACATGCGGCGGTTCTGGAGGAAGGGTTGCCGCTCAAGCTGGTCGAGCTACAGCGCGAAGACCTGCCTTCGGTTTCTCGGCTGTTGAACCTCCTGCGCGCGGCACCCGATTATCGTTTCCTGCTTTTTTGCGACGACCTTTCGTTCTCGCATGACGATCAGCACTACAAGTCGCTCAAGGCGGTCCTCGACGGCGGGATCGAAGGGCGCCCCGACAACGTCGTGTTCTATGCCACCTCGAATCGACGCCACCTGATGCCTCGCGATATGATCGAGAATGAGCGCTCCACCGCGATCAATCCGTCCGAAGCGGTCGAGGAGAAGGTCTCGCTTTCTGATCGGTTCGGCTTGTGGCTGGGCTTCCATCCGTGCTCACAGGACGAGTACCTTTCCATGATCCGCGGGTATTGCGATCATTTCGGGATACAGATCAAGAAGGATGATCTGCGCGCCGAGGCGATAGAATGGCAGGCGACACGCGGTGCGAGATCTGGTCGGGTCGCCTGGCAATACGTGACTGATCTGGCCGGGCGCAAGGGTGTTCGCCTGGAGTGATCTCCTGTGGGCCGACCGTTGCGTTTACCAATTCCGCCAAACGCATCAAAGCATCGGCCGGCAGCCGGATGGCAGCCGGACGGTGCACGCGAGTCACCCCCCGATTTTTGACCCGAGGCGGCTGTTAACCTCGCCGTGCGGCGGGTCAACATTCATTGAAGATAGGGCATGGGATCGACCTGTGCAGTCCCCTTGGCGACCTGAAACTGAACGTATGGTGGGTTGCCTTCGGGCATCTCTGCAATCTTTTGCCCGCGCGTGACCTGGTCGCCGTTTGCCACCGATACCTTGTCCACGTTCACATAGACCGTGGCCAGCGAATTCGAGTGTTTGATCACCACGAACTGGACATTTTCGGTCGATTTCGTCACCGAAACCACGGTGCCGGCTTCGGCGGAGGTCACGGCCTCTCCGGGATCGGCTGTGAAGTCGATGCCATCATTCTTACCCTTTGAATATTCACGAATAATCCGCCCCTTGACAGGATAGGCCAATTCCCCCCCCGAGGGGGTCTCGGCTTGGCGCTGCTCGGGGGCGGAGTCGCTTTGCGTTTCCGCGGGTTCGGATTCGGCAACCGGTTGCGTGCCTTCCTCCGGCAAGGGCCGGGTCGCGCTTGGTGGAGTGGGCGTTGGTGATCCGCGGCCGGGTGGTTCCGTTTCCGGCTCAGACGTCGTTCGCTCCGGGGGCGATGTTTCTGGAACCGGGATCAGCAAATATTGTCCTTCGCGAATCTTGAAATCGCTTCCCAGCCCGTTCCATTCGGCCAACGAACGCACGCTCACATCATAAAGGCGCGAGATGGTATAGACCGTCTCGCCCCGGACAACCTTGTGCCTTTTGGGCTCCAACCCTCTGGCAACCTTTTGTTTTTCAGGTTGACTGTCGGATTCGAGGGTGGTGGTTTCGATCTCCTGTTCCCCGGCGCGGTCGATGGCCCCCCCGGCCAGCGTCGTGATGTCGATCCCCGGCGGTTGGATCGGCCCCGTCGTGGGCGAGCCGGTCTCCGGCGAAGGTTCGGCAACGCGGCGTGGCAAGGCCACGACCTCGCCCGCGCGCAAATTGTCACCCGGTTGCAGGCCGTTATAGCGCGCCAATTCCGCTGCATCCGCTCCGACGCGGGCTGCAAGGTCGGTCACGGTATCATCACGCCTAGCGACGGCGACCTGATAATTCGGATAGGAAATAACACCGCGGTCATCCGCGTCGGGACGTTTCGCTGTCGCCATGCGGGCCGCCTCGGCCGTGTTCAAACCCGAGCCGAAAGCCCCTCGCATGTCGAAATCAAGCGGCTGTTCACAGGCCGCCAGAGTGATCGCGACACTGGCCAGAAGATACGATTTCAAATACTTGGAAAAGCTCATCTTTAACCCTCATCCTGCCTCTTGTTCGGTCGAGGCTTGGCTTTGCTCCAACGCGTGGTCTCACGTATCCTTGCCAAGTCCTTCCAGCAAGGGAACGAAACGCACCGGCCGCAATTCCTCGTACTCGAAACCTGTCTCGTTGCGCGTCACCTTGATCAGGCTTTGGACTGTGTCGGACCGACCGACCGGAACCACCATGATACCCCCGATTTTAAGCTGGGCCAAGAGCGGGCCAGGCGGGTCCTCGGCGGCCGCGGTCACGATGATACGGTCGAACGGAGCCTGTTCGGGCAGACCATGGCTGCCATCCGTTGTCATCGCGATTATGTTGTTGAGGTCAAGTGATGCGAAAAGGGCAGCAGCCTCCTGGACGAGGCGCCGATGCCGATCAACCGTGTAAACCCTCCGTGCCAACTGGCTGAGGACGGCAGCCTGATAACCCGAACCCGTACCAACTTCGAGAACCTTGTCGCGCGGCGAAACGGCCAGTGCCTGTGTCATGAGCCCAACCACCGAAGGTTGCGAGATCGTCTGGCCACAGGCTATCGGCAACGGCATGTCCTCATAAGCCCGTTCTGAAAACAGACCGCGCACGAACAGTCCGCGGTCAATCCTTTCCATGGAAGCCAGAACCCGCTGGTCTGTTACCCCCTTCGAGCGCAATGCGAAAAGAAACCGCATCTGGCGCTCGGCGTTATCGCCAGACTCGGTCATTCGATCGACTTGAGTGAATCGAGAACATCATGCGCTGTCAGATCGGCGCGCATCGGCGTGACGGATATGTAACCATCGAGATTTGCCTTGGCGTCCGTTCCTGGCGCTGTCGGTCGGTGCTGTTCGCCGCCGCGGACCCACAGGAATTTTCGTCCCGAAGGCGAGTGGTGCGGTTCCACCGTGAAACGTGTGTGCTTGCGAAACCCTTGAGCCGCAGCCCTCACACCCGCCACCGCCGCGGCGCTGACAGGAGGAAAATTCACGTTGTAGAAGAGCCTGTAATCCGACGATTCCTTGGGGTTGATGGCCATAACCCGCCGGATCACATTGGCCCCATGCATACGAGCTGCCTCAAATGGATCGTCAGCGTGAACATTCTGTGGTCCGAGATATTGTGACAGCGCAAAAGACGTTATGCGTTGGAGTGCGCCTTCCATCGCTCCGCCCAAGGTGCCTGAATAGAGTGCATTCTCGGCCGAGTTGTTGCCGCGGTTCACGCCCGAAAGGATCAGGTCCGGACGTTCGCCCATTACGTCATGCAGTCCCGCCATGACGCAATCGGCCGGGCTGCCTTCCGCGGCATATCGGCGCTCGCCCATCTTGGCGATCATCATGGGATGGGTATAGCTGATGCAGTGGGCGACACCTGACTGCTCGAACGCAGGTGCAACGGTCCAGACCTCGCCCTCTGGTCCTGCAAGATCGGTTGCGATCTCATGCAGTACTGCAAGCCCAGGTGCGTTGATTCCGTCGTCGTTCGTGATGAGAATACGCATGATCGGCCCTTTGCTTGCCAATTTTATAGCCGCTCCGCCCCTCTATGAACCAGACAAAAGGGCGTGCAAGAACGACCGGTTAAGAAGTTCATCAGGAATTGTGTCTATTTGTCTTCACCGTGCTGGTCGCGCATCCCGACTGCGTGCAAAAGCCGCAGGGCTTCGTCAAAAGGAGCGGCCAATGAAGTACGGTCTTCTCCGGGAAAGAAGCGGGCGCGGGTAGCGGTTGCCATCGGGCGCGGGGCGAGAACATGAACCTGCGTGCTTGACCTTGCCTTTTCAGCTGCCCAACTCGTGGCAAGCGCGATCTGAGCTGCTTTGGTGGCACCATATGCGCCAAAGAATTTTTCGCCCGCATGGGGGTCATCGAAGAAGAGTGCCTTGCCCGTTTCGCTCAAGAGGGGGGCAACAAAGGCGATCAAGGTACCACTTGCCGTCACGTTGATGGATACCGACTTATCCCAATCCTTGGAGTCGATATGGTCGGCCGGCGACAGAGGGGCCGCGTGGATTGCACAATGTGCCCAGATGTCGGCACTGCCCCATCGGTCATAGATTGATCGACACAACTGGGCCATGGCATCTGCCTTGGAGATATCCATCGGGGCCAGTGTCGCGCTGCCGCCTTTTGACTGGATGCGGTCATCCAATTCTTCCAATGCGCCTGTGGTGCGGGCCACGGCCACAATGTGATGGGTGTCACACAGTGCTTCTGCGAGCCCCGCCCCTAGGCCACGGGACGCACCGGTAATGAGAGCGATCTTTTTTTCCATAATCGCGGTTTGGGCGGATTGGAGGCTAACGTCAAGGGGGCAGGGAACTGTATGAGACGTGTTTCGAAGAGGTTGGAATCTGAACTGACACTGTGCCTCAGGGTAATTTCAGCACCTTCGTTCCTTGGCCTGACGCAATCACGATGGCACCATCGCCAATTGCCATGACCTTGCCTCCCAGTGCGTCATCGCCCAATTTCACGCGCTGCACCTGGCCTGAAGAGCTCCGCAACAGTGCACCTGGCGAGTCTTGATCGCCGAAGATGCCAATGAGCACCGTGCGACCACGGGGGAGTGTGTTACGCGACTTGGCGAGCAAGCCCACTTTTGCGGCTTCGTCTGTGATCGGTTCCTGATCGGACATCCTTGGGCTTTCGGTTCCGTAAAGCTGATGCGGGAACCGGTCGGATATGCCCAAAACGGGCGCGTTTAAAGCGCCAATCGCGCCGCCTCTTTCGCATGCGCAGAATTGTGCCAACCTATCGTCAGATCACTCGGCAGCTTTCAGTTCAAAGCCCTTTTCAATCATGTCCGAAGGTGCGACGGGATATTCTCCCGAGAAACATGCATCACAGTACTGGGGGCAACTCGCGTCGCGCCCATTCGCTTCGCCCACCGCGCGGTAAAGGCCATCCAGAGAGACGAATTTTATGCTGTCGACGTTGAGATGCTGTCGCATTTCGTCTTCGCTCATGGTCGCTGCAAGAAGCTTTTCGCGTTGCGGCGTGTCAACGCCATAGAAACAGGGCCATGCTGTTGGCGGACTCGCAATGCGGAAATGAACTTCCCTTGCCCCGGCATCTAGGATCATCTCCTTGATCTTGCGGCTCGTGGTTCCGCGCACAACGCTGTCGTCAACCAGCACGACTCTTTTGTCACGAATGAGTGCCCGATTGACGTTCAGCTTCAAACGGACACCCATGTTGCGAATCTGTTCGGTTGGTTCGATAAACGTGCGCCCCATGTATTGGTTGCGGATGATTCCCATTCCGAACGGGATGCCGCTTTCATGGGCATAACCTATGGCCGCAGGCGTCCCGCTGTCGGGTACAGCACAGACGATATCGGCCTCAACAGGAGCTTCGCGCGCGAGTTCAACCCCGATCTGGCGGCGGGTTTCGTAGACTGAGCGGCCGCCGATGATGCTGTCGGGACGCGAAAAATAAACGTGTTCGAACACGCAAAAACGAGATTTCTTCCGGCGGAACGGGAAATGGCTCTCAACTCCGTCACCATTGATAACGACCATCTCGCCCGGTGCGATTTCGCGCTCGAACGTGGCGCCGATGATATCAAGCGCGCAGGTCTCTGAACTGAGCACCCAGCCGTCGGCGATTCGGCCCAGGACAAGTGGACGGACCCCCAAGGGGTCGCGTACGCCGATCAACTTGGTCCGTGTCATGGCAACGATGGAGAAGGCGCCTTCCACCCGGCGGAGCGCATCCTGCATCCGCTCAGGGATGTCTCGCTGCAACGATCGAGCCATCAAATGGATGATACATTCACTGTCCGAAGAACTTTGAAAAATCGAGCCGCGCTCGATCAACTCGCGCCGCAATGCTTCGGCATTGGTAATATTGCCGTTATGTGCGATCGCTGCGCCGCCCATCGAGAACTCACCGAAAAACGGTTGCACGTCACGGATTTGAGCGGATTTTGATCCAGCCGTGGAATATCGGACATGACCGATTGCCAATGGGCCAGGCAGAGTCTCCATCAATGACTGCTTCGTGAAGTTATCACGCACATACCCAAAACGCCGGGCCGAGTTGAACCCTTCATCGGGATCATGGCTGACGATGCCGCCCGCTTCCTGACCGCGATGTTGCAATGCGTGCAAGCCGAGTGCGACGAAATTCGCCGCGTCCGACAAGCCGATTACGCCGAACACGCCGCATTCTTCCTTCAGCTTGTCATCGTCAAATGGGTGAGCAGGGGGCATCGGGCGGGACAAGACTGGCATCTCCGAATCCATCGCTTCGCGTGCCCCTCTATTATTAGGTCCGGAGGCGCATGTCACGAAAGGATCACACAATTACGAACACGAGGCCGGCAGGATCACGTTTTGCATCATTGCTCTGACGAGCAACCACCCACGAGTTGCTCGTATTGCAGCGTGATCCAGCCAAGCGCTTGCTGTGGGTTTCCGTCCTCAATTCGATCGGTCAACCGCGCAAAGACGCGATGAGACCGGCTGTCGTCGATCATCTGGATGTCCTGGGTCGTGATGACGGTCTCATAGACGAAAAACGCGATTGCGATCAGCAGGACCCCGCGGAATACGCCGAACAGGAACCCCGCACCCTGATCTAGCCCGCCCAGGACCGAGCGCTGAACCAGGGACGAAAAAAGTGGCGTGAAAAGGGACGCAACGACGAGCGTAAGGGCAAAAATCCCGGCAAAGCCGGCAATCATCGATAATTCGCAACTGTCGGTGAGGAAACTTCCGATTACTGGAATCTCCTTGACCAAGGGCTGGACCTGCGGTGCGAACAGGAACGCGACGACGGCAGCCACGACCCACCCGACAATGGCCAGTGTCTCGCGGACAAAACCGCGGGAATAGGCGAGAAGGGCCGAGATCACGATGACCAACGCGACACTACCGTCGACTAGGGTGAAGCCTTCCATGTCCGTCCTTCTCTTTTCCCGATGTCAGCCCGCGCCGAACATGTCTCCTACAAAACCTGTCAGGTCGCCAAATCGGTTCAGAGTGAGACCGGCGATATTGACGGGTTTTCCGCCCGATGGAACGATAGCTGCGGTGAAACCAAGTTTTTGAGCCTCTTTCAACCTGTTTTCGCCTTGCGAGACAGCGCGCAGAGCGCCGGAGAGACTGATTTCGCCGAAAATGACCGTATCCGGTGGAAGGCTGGTATCCTCGCGTGCCGACAAGAGGGCCGCGGCAACGGCAAGGTCCGCGGCGGGTTCCGAGATCTTCATTCCACCCGCGACGTTGAGATAGACATCTAGCCCCGCAAACGGAATCCCGCAGCGCGCCTCGAGTACGGCAAGGATCATCGAGAGGCGGCCGCCATCCCATCCGACCACGGTGCGTCGCGGTTGAGAAAGTGAAGAAGGCGCGACAAGAGCTTGAAATTCAACAAGAAGAGGGCGTGTTCCTTCGATTCCGGCGAAAACGGCTGAACCGGGAGACGGGGCGCCCCGTTCGGACAGGAACAAGGCAGAGGGGTTCGCGACCTCTGCCAGACCGCTGCCTGTCATCTCGAAAACACCGATTTCGTCGGCGGGGCCGAAGCGGTTCTTGACGGCACGCAGGATGCGGAACTGGTGTCCGCGCTCGCCTTCGAAATAGAGCACGGTGTCGACCATGTGCTCGACGACGCGGGGGCCTGCGATCTGGCCATCCTTGGTCACGTGGCCGACCAGAATGACCGACATGCCCATGCGCTTGGCAAAACTGGTCAACTCATGCGCGGCAGCCCGCACCTGGGAGACCGAACCGGGGGCGCTTTCGACATTGTCGGCCCACATCGTCTGGATCGAGTCGATGACCACGAGGCCCGGTCGCTCGGCTTCGAGCGTGGTCAGGATGTCACGAAGGTTGGTTTCCGCGGCAAGCTGCACGGGGGCGTCCAGGAGGTCGAGCCGCGTCGCTCTCATGCGCACTTGAGCGCTGGCCTCTTCACCGGAAACATATATTGTTTTCATGCCCTTACGAGCGAAAGCTGCTATCGCCTGCAAGAGCAGGGTCGATTTGCCGATGCCCGGATCTCCGCCCACGAGGATTGCCGACGCCGGAACAAGACCACCGCCAAGCACACGATCCAGCTCGGCCAGCCCGCTTTGAGCGCGTGGAGGCGGGTCTTCTTGTGTTCCAAGATCGCTCAGTTTCACAGGGGCGCCACGCCGTGCCCCAAGCGATTTCGAGGTTGGCCCGCTGGACAGCGGGCGCTCTTCGACAATGGAATTCCATTGGCCGCAGGAGTCGCAGCGGCCAGACCACTTGGAAAAATGTGCGCCGCAGGCGGTGCAGGTGAATTGCGGGTTTTTCGCCATGCGTTGCGTGATGCATGAGACCGTGCGTCGCGTCAAACCTCAAAGAGAAAAAGAATCTTCGATGCAGCATGGCATAAAAGTCTTAACGCCGATCTCGATCCCCGTACGCGCCTTTCCCTGCTCTAGGAGGAGGGGATTCAAGGGGTGTCCCTCTGCGCCAAGCGTGCAGAAATCTCTGATTCAAGCATTTGTTTTGGCGAGAATTTTTCGCTCCGTCAGCATACCCACAGCCAATGTGGCAAGGATGCAGGCGGAGAAGAGGTAGAGGCCCCAGGCGGTTTCGATCCGGCCGATTCCGACCCCCTTGATCACGGTGATGTAGAGCGCGATCAGGAAAATGTCGGCCATGGCCAGTTTGCCCAGCAGATGCAGCGTGGGCAGAAGCCGGGGCGAGAGCAGGTCAAAATGCACCAATGCCAGGCCGATGGTCTTGAGATAGGGTGCGAAAAGGGCAAGGAACGTGACGGCGAGGGCGAGAAAAACATCTGTTTTCCAAAGGGTTTGCAGGCCGGAGACGACGGTGATCTCGTTTGTGCCGAAGAGTGGTAGATTGAGGCCCGCACGCATCAGGGGCGCGAACCACGCGACCGGGAAAAGCACGATCAGGGACAGGTTGACGAGCCGCAGCATGGCGCCCTCCGGCGGGTGTTTCCTGCGCTGTTTAGGCGGTGCAGGGCTGTCCGGCAAGACGCGTTAACCCTTCGAAATAGCCACGAATCGGGGGGGTGACATTCGGCTGCCGCGCGGCTGCCACCCGGCTGCCGGTCTGCGCGACCGGGGGTTGGCGGCGAAGAACCGGCCAAACGTGACCCCTCCGTGACGGGGGTTTAACGAACCGCTTCGATCGGGCCTGTCGCGCGGCCATGGATGAACTGGTCGAGATAGGGATCGCCGGAATCGTCCATCTCGGTCACCGGGCCGGTCCATTTGATCACCCCGTCATGAAGCATTGCCACGTCGTCGGCGATGGCGCGCACCGAGGTCATGTCATGGGTGATGGTCATTGCCGTGGCGCCCATCTCGGTCACGATCTCGCGGATGAGATCGTTGATGACGCCGGCCATGATCGGGTCGAGCCCGGTGGTGGGCTCGTCGAAAAAGATGATCTCGGGGTCGGCGGCGATGGCGCGGGCGAGGCCGACGCGCTTTTGCATGCCGCCCGAAAGCTCGGCGGGGAAGAGATCGGCGGTTTCGGGCTTGAGGCCGACGCGGCGCAGTTTTTCGATGGCGATCTCGCGGGCCTCGGCCTTGGGGCGTTTGAGCGCGCCGCGCAGAAGGCGAAAGGCGACGTTCTGCCAGACCGGGAGGGAATCAAAGAGCGCGCCGCCCTGGAACAGCATCCCGAAACGGGCGAGAAAGGCGTCGCGGTCGCCCTGATGCACGTCGGTGCCATCGACGGTGATGGTCCCGCTGTCGGGTTCAATGAGGCCGAGGATGCATTTCAGCGCCACCGATTTTCCGGTGCCCGATCCGCCGATGATGACGAGCGAGCTGCCGCGCGGGATCGAAAGGGTCACGCCCTGGAGCACCTTGTTGGAGCCGAAAGCCTTGTGGATGTCTTGAAGTTCGATCATCGGAGTATTCCCCCTCTAGCCGCCCATTCGTCGCAAGTCATGACCACGCTCGATGGACGGGATGCGCCCGCACGGGTGGGCGCAGATTGCGCCCGCCATGGGGCGGGCGGGCGCATCCCGTCGCTGCGCGACGGGAAATTCGGGATATGCCGGTCCGCGCCGCTCATGCCGAGAAGAACAGTTCGGTGAGGATGTAGTTGGCCGCGAGGATCAGCACGCTGGCCGCGACCACGGCGGACTTGGTGGCCCGGCCCACGCCCTGGGCGCCGCGGCCCGAATGCATACCGTGGAAACAGCCCATGGTGGCGACGATGAAGCCGAAAACCGCGCCCTTGATCAGGCCCGAGAGCACGTCCCAAAGCTCGAGAAAATCGGCGGTGTTCTTGAGATAGGCGGCGGCATTGAATTCGAGCCGCGTGATGCCGACGAGATAGCCGCCCATGATGCCGATGGAATCGCCCACGGCGACCAGCACCGGCACGGCGAGTGTCGCGGCCAGAACCCGGGGCAGGGTGAGATATTTCATCGGGTGGGTGGAGAGCGTGACCAGCGCGTCGATCTGTTCGGTCACCTTCATGGTGCCGATCTCGGCGGCGATCGAGGAGGCGACGCGCGCGGCGACCATGAGACCGCCCAGCACCGGGCCCAACTCGCGTGCCATGCCGATGGCGACGATCGAGGGCACCACGGATTCGGCATTGAAGCGCGATCCGCCGGCATAGATCTGCAGCGCCAGCGCGCCACCGGTGAAGAGGGCCGTGAGCCCGACAACGGGCAGCGACAGCCAGCCGATCTGGACCAGGGCATGAAGGAATTCGCGGCCGTAGAAGGGCGGGCGCACGAGATGAGTGACGGTCGAGAGCGCGAAGAGGGCAACCCGGCCGATCAGGGCGAGGGCCGAAAGGACGGTGCGGCCAAGCGTGGCGAGGGGTGTGGCCAGGCTCATCCGCCGCTGTAGCGCCGGTCGTAGCGCGCCCCCAGAGAGGTGAGAATCTCGTAACCGATGGTCTGGGCCGTGTCGGCGACATGGTCGATGGTCTGGTATTCACCGATCAGGGTCAGTTCGGCCGGGTCCGTGCCGAGATGTGTCACGTCGATGCCGATGAGATCCATCGAGACGCGGCCAAGGATCGGGCAGGGCGTGGCTCCGAAATGGAATTGGCCGCGATTGGTCAGGATTCGGTGAATCCCGTCGGCGTAACCGCCCGAGACGGTGGCGACGCGGGTGGGTGCGGTCGCCGTCCACGTGTTGCCATAGCCCACGGTTTCACCCGGTTCGAGATCGCGGGTCTGGATGACCGGCAGGTCGAGCCGCACAACCGGCGCGGCGGCTTCGAACGGGCGTCCGCCATAGAGGCCGATGCCGGGGCGGGAGACGTCGAAATGGTAGGCGGAGCCGAGCAGGATGCCGCCCGTCGCCGCCAGCGAGCGCGGGATTTGCAGCCCCTCGGTCATGGCGTTGAACTGGTCGAGTTGCTGGCGGTTCATGGGATGATCGGGATCGTCGGAGCAGGCGAGATGCGACATGATGAGCGTCGGCCCCTGTGCCACGGCGATGTCGCGCAGGGCCGACCATTCGGCGGGCTCCATGCCGAGCCGGTTCATGCCGGTGTCGAGCTGGATGCCGAAGCGCGCACCGGGCAGCGCTTCGAGCTGGCGCAGCAATTGATCATAGGAATTGATCATCGGCGTGAGGTCGAGATCGCCGATCATGTCGGTATCGCCGGGCATGTGGCCCGACATCACGTTGATCTCGGGGCCGGGGCCGAGGATCTGGCGCAGGGCGGCGCCTTCTTCGGCGACGGCGACGAAAAAGCGCCGCGCGCCCGCATGGGCCAGTGCGCGCGCCACGCGGGCGAGGCCCAGCCCGTAACCATCGGCCTTGATCACGGCGGCGGTTTCGCCGGTGTCGAGGGAAGCAAGGGAGCGCCAGTTCTGCACCAGCGCGTCGAGATCGATTGTGAGTTTTCCGGTCGCCATGCCGGGTTCATGCCACGGATTGGCGCAGGGTCAAGCGGAAACCGGCCCTGTCAGGGCTCCACCCAGTTGCGTTGCATGTTGCGGCGCCATATTCGCTCGCCGATCTGGCAGTCATAGGCGGCAACAGGGAGCACGCGGGGCGGGATGGGCGGCGTGCGCCCGGCGATTTCGAGGACCAGCTTGCGGCGCACGGCGCTGGCGAACTCGGACCAGTCGCGCACCGGGATGACAAAGGCACCGGGGCCGCCGATGACGCAGTTGCGATAATAGGCGTCGAGATCGGGAATGCCCCAGCGGTCGGACATCGCGTCGCGAGTCATCAGCGGCAGGCCGTTGATGATGATGCCCTGGGCAAGCGCGCGGTCGCGGGCGGTGTCGACGGGTGTGCCGCTATTGTTCGGACCATCACCGGATACATCAATAACGCGACGCAGTCCGTTGAAATGGTTGGACTGAAAGAGATCGAGGGACAGGTCAATTGCCCAGGATATCGAGGTCTGGCGCAGCGTGGTTTCGAAATGACCTTCAATGATGTCGGCCACGTGCCCGGCGTCTTCCGCGCTTTCGATGCGGGTCCAGGGCACGATCAGCCGGTACGATCCGGCGCCGCCCCATTCGACATAGCTGAGCGCGATGGCGCCGATCATGCCCCCGGTGATCGCCTTGATCACCTCGGGGCTTTGCAGGGCCTCGGCATAGCCGCGGCGCTGGATGTCGAGCTCGTTCAGTTGCATCGAGCGCGAGACGTCGACCGCGAGAACAAGCTCGACATCGACCTCTTCGGCGCGCAGCGGGAACGCAGCAAAGAACAGGATGCAGATGAGAACACGCATGACCCCATTGATGCGCGGGGGGATGCGGCTGTCGAGTCACATTTGCGCAGGGTCAGGGCTTCCGGGCGGTGGAATGCCACCAGATGCGCACTTCGGTGGCCTTTCCGCTGCTGTCGAACCGCGCGAGGAGCGTGCCGTCAAGCATCATGCGCGGCAGCGGGTCGCCGGGTGCGCGGTCGGGCAGGCCGGTGCCGGTCGATCTGGCCCAGATCTCGAACAGCTCTTCCGAGGCGACCTGATAATCGACACGCCAATGGGCGAAGCCGCCCGTCGGCGTTTCGCCCAGCACGTCGTAGGCAAGCGAAATGTCCTCTTGCAGCTTTATCCTGTCCCAATAGATCTTGCGCGCGTCAAAGCTGTCCTGAACCTGGAACGGGGTGTTCCAGTATTGGCCGTTCTCGGGAAAGAGTGCGGCGAACCCTTCGCTGTCCCGCGTTTCCCAGACCCGCTAGTAGGCCGCCATGAAATCGTGGATGGGCGTGTCAGAAACCGCCCCCGTCGTCCTGTTGCCAGGGTTTCACGAGGTTGCCGAAACGGGTGAATTGCTCTTCGAAGCTGAGTTCGACCGTGCCGATCGGACCGTGGCGCTGTTTGCCGATGATCACTTCGGCCTTGCCGTGGATGCGCGACATGCGGTCCTGCCACGCGGCCATTTCATCGAGTTTCTCATCGGACGGCTTTTCTCGTTCGACGTAATACTCCTCGCGGAAAACGAACATGACGACATCGGAATCCTGTTCGATCGAGCCGGATTCGCGCAGGTCGGAAAGTTGCGGGCGCTTGTCCTCGCGGCTTTCGACCTGTCGCGAGAGCTGGCTGAGCGCGATGACGGGGATGTTGAGTTCCTTGGCGATGGCCTTGAGACCCATGGAAATCTCGCCGATCTCCTGCACCCGGTTGTCGGCCATGCCGCGCACAAGTTGAAGATAGTCGACGATCAGAAGGTCGAGCCCGTGGGTGCGCTTGAGGCGCCGTGCCCGCGCCGCGAGCTGGGCAATCGGGATCGCGGCGGTGTCGTCGATGAAGAGGGGGCAGGATTCAAGGGTCTTGGCCGCGTCGACGAAACGGCGAAACTCGCCCTCGTCCATGTCGCCCTGGCGGATCTTGTGGCTGGAGATTTCCGAGGCTTCGGCGAGGATTCGGCTGGCCAGCTGTTCGGCGCTCATCTCGAGCGAAAAGAAGCCCACGACACCGCCATCGAGCGCACCTTCGGTGCCGTCGGGACGGACGCCGCGGCGATAGGCCTTGGCAACGTTGAAGGCGATGTTGGTGGCGAGCGATGTCTTGCCCATTGACGGGCGGCCGGCGAGGATCAGAAGGTCGGATTTGTGCAGGCCGCCGAGCTTCTTGTCGAGATCGACCAGGCCGGTGGCGATTCCGGCAAGGCCGCCCTCGCGCTGATAGGCAGCATTGGCGACATTAACAGCGTCCGTTACGGCCTTGAGAAAGCTTTGAAAACCGCTTTCGGCCTGACCCTGTTCGGCAAGCTGGTAGAGGGCCTGTTCAGCCTCGACGATCTGCTCGCCGGGTTCCGAGCCGACTTCGACCTTGGCGGCCTTGGCGGCGATGTCCTGACCCAGGCGGATGAGATCGCGCCGCACGGCGAGGTCATAGATGAGTTGCGCGTAATCCTTGACCGCGAAGGCCGAGATCGCCGCACCTGCGAGACGGGCGAGATAGGCCGGACCGCCAAGTTCCTTGAGGCCGTCGTCGTCCTCGAAAAACGCCTTGAGCGTAACCGGCGAGGCGAGGTTGTTCTTGGCGATGCGGGCGGCGGCGGTCTCGAAGATTCGGGCATGGACCGGATCATAGAAATGCTTTGCACCGATGATTGAGGCGACCTTGTCGTAGATGTCGTTGTTGGTGAGGATCGCGCCCAGCAATTGCTGTTCGGCCTCGATCGAGTGTGGAATCGAATCAGGGCTCTGGATTTCCGCGCCGGTCGGGTTGAAGGCGGTGATCTCGTTCATGATTCCCCTCTGCTTTGCGTGGGGTGTGACATACGCAATCACGCGCGGAGGACGCAAATTGTATGTTTTTGTGGATAACCCTCAGTGGGCGCATGTTGACAAACGGAGGGGTGTCACGTCAAGATATTGTGCGCTGACTGAGAAAAATCCCGGCAGGTGACGGAACGTTTCACCCTGCGCTGTGCGCGTCCTGCCACGTGCGCGGGTCGTCGAGGAAGCTTTCGACTCCGGCGAGGGTTTCGGCGTCAAACGCGCCTTGCGCGCGGGCCTCGGCCAGGACGTCACGCCAGGTGCACAGGTGGTGCAGGGTGACGCCGTGATCGCCCAGGGTATTCTCGGTCTCTGGGAAGATGCCGTAGTAGAAGATGACCGCGGTATGGGCGCAGGTGGCGCCGGTGTCACGGATCGCATCGACGAAGGAGAGTTTCGAGCCGCCATCGGTGGTGAGATCCTCGACCAGAAGCACGCGCTGGCCTTCGCTCATGGCGCCTTCGATCCGGGCGTTGCGACCGTAACCCTTTGGTTTCTTGCGCACATAGGTCATCGGCAGGCCCATGCGTTCGGCGACCAGAGCCGCGAAGGGGAT
Source organism: Aquicoccus sp. (assembly GCF_041686535.1). Lineage (NCBI taxonomy): Bacteria > Pseudomonadati > Pseudomonadota > Alphaproteobacteria > Rhodobacterales > Paracoccaceae > Aquicoccus > Aquicoccus sp. The sequence goes on from NZ_JAWLDS010000059.1 coordinate 15,470, forward strand.
GCCCGCGGTCTCACCGCCGGCGATGTTGTCGAACGCCTCGAAGCCTGCATTGCGCATCACAGTGACGGTGAGGAAATCCATCAGCGTGCTGCGGATGCGGGGGTAGGAGATGAGCTTGCGGCAGTCGATGTAGGTCGGGCTCGGCAGGCCGGAGGCGAGGGTGAACGGCTCACGGGCATTGAAGTGCACGGCCTGGATTTCCAGAAGCATGCGGGCGGTGAGGCGGGCGATTTCGTCTCTGGGCGGGAAGGTGGAAGGGATCATCGGGCGAGCCTTTGTGCTGTTGGAGGGCGGCGGTGGGGCAGCCGCCGGACCCCGGCGGAATTCGGGGTCGGATGATGGGGATCAGGTGGCGCTCCAGTAAACCGGGAAACCGGGATCGAAGACGGTGACAGGGCCGTCGCCGGTTTCGATCTTGGCCGGGAAGGCGGTGGGTGTGCCGGATCTGGTGAGGGTGAGCGTTGCCTCGTTGGGAGGCAGGCCATAGAAGGCCGGGCCGTGGAGCGACGTGAAGCCTTCGAGCCGGTCGAGCGCGTTTTCTTCCTCGAACACATGGGCGAGCAGGGCCATGGTGTTGGTGGCGGTGAAGCAACCCGCGCAGCCGCAGCCAGTTTCCTTGGCCGCATCCACGTGCGGGGCGCTGTCGGTGCCCAGGAAGAAACGCGGATCGCCCGAGGTGGCGGCGGCGCGGAGCGCGCGCCGATGGGTCTCGCGCTTGGCCACGGGCAGGCAGTAGTAATGCGGCCTGATACCGCCGACGAGGATATGGTTGCGGTTGATGATCAGGTGGTGGGTGGTAATGGTGGCGCCAAGGCCGGTCTCGGCGGAGCGGACGTAGTCGGCGCCGTCGGAGGTGGTGATATGCTCCATCACCACGCGCAGGCCGGGCGTGGCGCGGCGGATCGGATCCAGCACTTGGTCGATGAACACCGCCTCGCGGTCGAATATGTCGACATCCGGGTCGGTGACTTCGCCATGCACACAGAGCGGACAGCCGATTTCGGCCATCTTTTCCAGCACCGGGCGGACGCGGTCGAAATCCTTCACACCGGAGGCCGAGTTGGTGGTGGCGCCGGCCGGGTAGAGCTTCACCGCGGTGACGAGGCCCGAGGCATGCGCGGCGGCGAGATCCTCGGGGTCGGTTTCCTCGGTGAGATAGAGCGTCATCAGTGGCGTGAAATCCGCCCCCTCGGGCAGGGCCGCCATGATCCGGCCACGATAGGCCATGGCCTCGGCGCCGGTCACGACGGGCGGCACGAGATTGGGCATGATGATCGCGCGGGCGAAGTGGCGCGCGGTTTCGGGCAGCACGGCGCGCAGCATGGCGCCGTCGCGCAGATGCAGGTGCCAGTCGTCGGGGCGGCGGATGGTAAGCGTGTTCATGCCCGCCGATTAGCGCAAAGCGCGGACGCATTCCAGTGTTGTCAGGGCCGCGAAGGCGGGATCTCGAAATTTCCGCTCTTCGCCTGGCGTTCCAGCTGTTTGAGGCGGCGTCCGAAATGTGGCGCGCGCCCGCGCCGGGCGAGCACGGCGCGGCAGATCATGGTGGCGAGCCACGGTCGATCCTGCCTGTCGATGGCGGCGAGTAGACTGCGCAAATAGGGCGGATGGTCGTGGCGGTCGCGCCACAGCCTGGCAAAGCTGACCGTATCGAGCGTGCCATTCCCGGCCCGGGCGATCAACTCGACAAGATGGTTCATATCGATCAGGTCGGACTGGATCGCCGTGCCCATGAAGCGCATCCGGAGTTTCATGACGTTGGGCCGGGTGAAGAGTGCGGCGTGCATCGCGTCCAGCGTTACCTCGGGGTCGTAAAGCACGAAGACCTGCTCGGCAGCGTCGATCATGTCGGGCGCATAGCCGTAGCGGTCGGTAAAGGAGGTGCGGCGCATCTCGGTGAAGCGATCATCCCATTCGGTGACGCGCGGGTCGAGCGTGGCTTGTGGCTGGATCGCGATGACGCGCGCGCCCGGTGCCGAGACCGAGAAGGCGGCGGCGGCATAGCCGCATGGGCCTGCGCCGTAGAACACGATCGTGTCGAACTCGTCGAAGAACCCGTCGTCGATCAACCGATCGAAATAGCCATAGACCTGACGATCGCGAAACCACGTGTCGCCTTCGCTGATCAGCGTCAGGCTGGACCATCCCATTCTTCTGACGCATTCCCATCCCAGCGGCTGTCCGTCGTCAGAGAGCGCGCGGATGCCCTGGAGCGTCTCGAAGCTGACCAACAGGGTTGAACCCGCATCGACGAACGCGGCGAGATGCTGCTGTCCGAGGGGTTGGAAATGGCCATGCTCTTCGGCCACGTCGGCCAGACGCGTGAGCCATTCGGCCTTGTCGAGATCGGCCATGGGCGGAGTTTCGAATGTTTGCGGCCTGTCCTGCATCGTCACTGCCTTTGCCTCGCCGGTGCGCGGATCGTGCGTTTACCGGTCTTTTATTGGCTTAAAGGGATAGGCGCGGATTCGGGCGGAATTGAGAAAAATCCGAGAGCATTTCAGGCTGTTTCTGGGCGGTTCAGCGGCGCGCGTGCCCTGCCGGGTCACGTGCCTTGCCACGGTGGGCGTGCTGTACCAGCAGGCGAGCCTCTTCGGGGCGCACCGGGCGAGAGGGTGGGGTTTGCAGGAGGCGGCCGAAAAGTGCGCGGTATGGCTCCTGCTGCATCAAGGCGTCGAACCGCGCCTTGCGCCAGGCAACCGCCTCGTCGTGCAGTGTGCCAAGCCGCGTGTCGGATTTGAGCGCGGCCAGCGCGGCCGCGCGCTGGGGTTCCAGCGCGGAGATGGAGGTATCGAGGTCGGTGTTGTAGTTGCGCTCGACCCAGTAATCGAGATCGAGCATGTCCGACCCGTGCACGGCCCGGCCGCGATCGGCCTTGAGGACGAAGTTTTCCATTGAACCAAGGGGATAATGGTTGAGCTGCACAAGTCCGTAATTCGGTCGGCCGAAGGGCGAGAAGATCTGCCTCTTGAGAAACTGGGGTGGAAGTTCACGCCCCGCGCCATCGAACCAGCGCGCGCCTTTCAGGCGGTCCGGATCGGGGTTGCGGGGGCGGTGGATGCCGAGTTTGCCGTAAGTGCCATCGTTGCGGAACAGGGTCTTGAACATTGACGCGCGCCACGGCCAATACATCACCTCGGGTGCGGCGCGAATGAATTCCTCGGTCACCGGGCGGTCCTCGTAGCGGATGATGTCGGACGATCCGAAAATCCGCCATGTCAAGGTGATGGCACTGGCCTCGGGCAGGGCGGCGAGCAGGGCGGGCACGGTATGATCGCCTACATGGACATTGATGAATTCGTCGATATCGAGGGTGATGATCCAGTCGGCGGCGGCAACCTCGGGGCGTTTGTCGGCCAGTTTCATCGCCGTGAACTGAATGCCGCCCTTGTCATGCGGTCCCGGGTTGCGAACATGGGTGACGAGGCCCTGCTCGTCCAGCCGGTCGAGCATCAGATCGGTGCCGTCGTCACAGTCGTTCGAAAAAACGAGGAAATCGGTGACACCGGCCGAGCGGTGGTGGGCGAGCCACTCCAGCAGGTAGGCGGCCTCGTTGCGGACGGTGAGAACGGCAAGGATTCTCACGGTGTCACATCCGGCCAGGACCGGCGAAAGACGACGACCTTACGATGCGACCAGCGCGGGAAATAGCTCAGCCCGGCTGCATGCATCGCCTCGAAGACGGCGCGCACGCCGTTGGGACCGATCCATTGCGGATGCAGTTCGATGACCGCGGCGCGCAACCCGTCGTAGTCGAGTGCGGGCAAGATGTCGGCCTCGGCGCCCTCGATGTCGCAGACAAGCATGCTGGGCCTGATCTCGGCGAAGGTGGCGTTGATGTCGCGCACAGCGACCTGCTCGATCGACGCGATGTCCGACTCGTCGGTGCCCATCCTGTCGAGCGATGAGGCCAGCAGGTTCTTTCGCACGTAGAAATCGACCGGCTCCGACGCCTTGGGGGCGAGGATCGCGTTGTGGACGATCACGTTGGAGACGCCGTTTTCGGCATGTAGCTTGTGGATGTAACCGATCAGGTGAGGGTTGGCCTCGAAGCTGTGAACCGCGGTGACGGGCCTCTTCGAGGCGATCAGG
>NZ_JAWLDS010000060.1:0-19250 GCF_041686535.1 Aquicoccus sp.
GCCCGAATAATCGGCGGGCGCCGGCGGGCGCATGGCAACGGCCGGGGTCAATCCGAAAACTCCACGCAAGACGAACAGGCTACCGCCGGACGCCGCAAGGATCGAGACCAGAAACCCGATCGCGAAGCTGCTCTTGTCGAGTTGGAATACCAGGAAAGGGAACTTGAAATAGCTCTGATAGAAAACGGCTAGCGCGCGCCCTGACACGATTCCCCCCAAGGCCCCAAGGCATGCGCCGACAAGTGCAATGACCACCACGAACTTGAGATAGTGCAACCCGACTTCCATGCTGGAATAGCCAAACGCTTTCAGCAGGCCAATCTGCTCGCGTTCGGCCTGAACCATGCGCGATATCACGATATATAGCAGGAATGCCGCCACGGCGAGAAAGATCGGCGGCACAACGGCGGATGTCACCCGCAACCCCTTGATTTCCTCGCTCACGAACCGGTTCGACGCCTGTGTGTCGAGACCATAGGCCCCGGCGGCTCCATAGGCATCGAGAAGCCGATCCAGCGCCGCCTTGACTCCACCGGCACTGGCCCCCCTGCTCAATCCCACCAAAGCCTCGTTGAAAGCTCCGTTCATGTCATACGCCGCCGAGAGCGCCGCGCGCCGCATCCAGATCACCGCAAAGCGCGCGTCGTCTGGCACCAGTTCGCCAGGCGCGGTCGTGTAAAGAAACTCGGGCGACTCGACCAAACCCACGACCCGAAACAGGCGCTTTGATCCGTTCATCGTCGCCTCGATACGGTCACCCGGCACCAGGTCGCGCGCTTTCGCGAACCCGGCCAACAACACGATCTCATCACCATGCCCCGGGCTCGGCAGACGCCCCTGCACCAGATAGACATCGTTCAGCCTTGGACCGCCCGTATCGGGAATTGAAACCACCCGAGCCCGCACCGGCAGGGCATTTTCCTCCAGATCGACAAGCGCATTGCCCGAAACCCGCGCCTCGACGTTCGCGACCCCGGGGATCTCCGCGATGCGCGCAAGGACATGGTTCGGTGCACGCACCACGGGGGCAAACACGTCAGCCAGCCGATAACGGTCGTAATAGGTCGCGCGAGTCTCATCGAGGGTGTTGACCAAGCCACCCATCATCACCTGCAAAAGCACACCCAGGCCAATCACAACCGAAATCGCCGCCGCTTGCCCCTTCATCCGCACAAGATCGCGCAACAGCTTGCGGTCAAGCGAGCTCACCACTCGATCTCCTCGGGCATCAATTTGCTTTCGTTCAAAATCTCCTCGCGAATCGCGCCATCCGCAAAATGCAGCACACGGTCGGCCATCTGCGCCGTCGCCGCCGCATGGGTCACGATCAGGACCGTGGCTCCCAACGTCTCGTTCACATCCTTCAACACCTGCAAGACCGTCCGCCCCGTGGTGCTGTCCAGCGCCCCGGTCGGCTCGTCACAAAACAGGACCGTCGGGCGCTTGGCCACGGCGCGGGCAATCGCCACCCGCTGCTGCTCGCCGCCTGAAAGCTGCGCTGGAAAATGATGCACCCGCTCTTTCAGGCCGACCAGCGCCAGGGCCTCGGCCGGGTCCATGGGGTCTGCTGCGATTTCGGTGACAAGTTCGACATTCTCAAGCGCGGTCAGGCTGGGCATCAGGTTGTAGGACTGAAACACAAACCCGATATGGTCACGACGATAGCGTGTCAGTTCCGCCTCACCCATTGTGGTCAGGTCCTGCCCCTCGAAACGCGCGGTACCGCTCGTCGCGCTGTCGAGCCCTCCAAGAATATTCAGGAGGGTCGATTTCCCGCTGCCCGACGGCCCCAGCAGCACCACGATCTCGCCCTTGGGCAGATCCAGATCAACCCCGCGCAGCGCATGGACCGCCGCCGCACCCTCGCCGTAGGTCTTGGTCAGCCCCCGTACAGTAAACGCGGCAACGAAATCTTGCTTCTGATCCATGGCAACCGGCCCGGGCCTTCCTGCATCATGCCAATCATGACGTCCTCACCCTCTATAAGCAAACGCGACGCCCGTCCTTGCGCCGGATCAAGTCAGACCGTTCAAGGCAGCGCCCCCAACCACAGCCAGACCGTCAGGATCGACAATGCCGTGCCGACAAGGACGCTTGATGCCGCCACCTTCTGCGCACGGCCATAGAGTGAAGCGAAGACATAGATGTTGATCCCGGGCGCCATCGATGCGGTCAGAACCGCCGAACGGAATGCCTCTTGTCCAAGGTCAAACCACCGGCCCATGATCCAGACCACCGCCGGATGCAGCGCGAGAGCAGACAGGCAGACATAGACGATCACCTTGACGTCTCCGCGCGGGCGATAGCGTACCATGACGCCGCCCATCCCGAACAGTGCGACCGGAAGCGCCGCCCGCGTCAAAAGCTCGATCGCATCCATCGCGGCCACGGGCATCGGCACCGACAAGATGTTAACGATAAAACCCAGCCCGATCCCGATCACCAGCGCATTGCGAAACATTGCCCGCAACACCGTTCCCGGCAGCCGGGTCAGCGACTGCCCCCGCGCCCGCGCGATCTCCATCGCGGTGATCCCAAGCCCATAGCAGAAGGGAGAGTGCACGGCGACAATTGCATAGTTCGGCCCCAGGGAATCCGCGCCAAATGCGCGTTCGGTGATTGGCAATCCCAGCATCAACGAGTTGGCGAAAAGCCCGGCAAACCCGATGGCGACCGCATCTTCCCAATCGCGCCGGAACAGGAGCCGTGCGCCCAATAGGCAAAACAGGAAACTTGCCGTCGATCCGGTATAGAAACTCACCAACAGGCCCGTATCGAAGGTCTCGCCCAGATCGAGCCGCGCAATCGCTTGAAACAGGAGAGCCGGGAACACGAAATTCTGCGAGAACCGCATCAGCCCGTCAATATCGGCCCCGCTCAGGAACCCCCGCCAGACGGCGGCATAACCAAAGCCGATGACCAGAAAGACCGGCAGGATGACATCAAGAAGCGCCTGCATCGGTCAAATGCCCAGCTGCCTGCCCGCGACCGGCATACAACAATCCGGCAAGGGGCGCTTCCGCGCGCTCATGCCGGAAAGCTCAGTACCATCCCGTCATAAGCCGGGGTGATATGCTCGGGCGTCTCCGCCGCGAGCGTCGCGTAATCGAGGTCAATATGCATGTTGGTCAACACCGCGCGCTTGGGTGCCGCCCGCGCAATCCAGTCCAGCGATTGCTCCAGATGCGAATGGGTTGGATGTGGTGTGCGCCGCAATGCGTCCAGAATCCAGCACTCCAGCCCCTCGACCGCGCCCCAGGCTTCATCCGTCATCTGCGCCACATCGGGCAGGTAGGCCAGCCCTCCAATGCGGAACCCCAGCGCATCAATCGACCCGTGACCCACCCTGAACGGCCTGAGCGTCACCGCACCGCCCGCGCCTTCGATCACCACATCCCCCTTGATCGTGTGCATGTCGAGGATCGGCGGGTAGGGGCTGTCCTCGGGCTGCACAAAGGCATAGCCGAAACGCGAAAACAAATCGTTCTGCGTGTCGCCATCGGCCCAGGCAGGCAAGCGGCGCCGCATGTTGAAAACGATCATCCTCAGATCATCGAGCCCATGCACATGGTCGGCATGGCTATGGGTCCAGATGACCCCATCAAGCTCGCCCACACCCGCATCCAGCAATTGCTGACGCAGATCAGGCGATGTATCGACAAGTACCCGAGTGATGCCGCTTCCGTCGATCCGCTCCACCAGCATGGAACAACGGCGGCGTTGGTTCCTCGGATTGGCCGGGTCGCACGCGCCCCAATGCCCGCCCAAACGCGGCACGCCGCCCGACGAGCCACACCCCAGAATGGTAAACCGCATCTCGGCCATTAACGGGCGACCTCCTGTTGCACGGTCTTGACGAACAACCGCTCGAAATTCGCCTCGGTCTGGGCGGCAAAGGCGGCATAATCCATGCCGAAAACCTCGGCCCCAACGCGCGCCGTATGGGCCGTGAACGCGGGTTCATTGCGTTTGCCACGATGGGGTGGCGGCGCCAGGTAGGGTGCATCGGTCTCGACCAGCACGCGCTCGACCGGCGCCGCGGCGAAGATTTCGCGCAATTCACCACTTTTCGGAAAGGCCGCAATCCCCGACATCGAGAGATAAAACCCCAGATCAAGCGCCACACGGGCCAGCTCCGGCCCCGACGAGAAACAATGCATCACACAGGAATAGCCGCCGTTGCGGTATTCCTCACTCAGGATTCGCGCCATGTCATCATCAGCTGCGCGCGCATGGATGATCAACGGCAGCCCGGTTTCCCGCGCCGCGGTGATGTGTACCCGAAGGCTCTGCTTCTGCACATCCGCACTTTCGGAGGTGTAATAATAATCCAGACCGCTCTCGCCGATCCCCACGAATTTGGGATGCTCCGCCAATGCGAGCAGATCATCAACCGTCACCATCGGTTCCTCAGCCGCACTCATCGGATGAGTGCCTGCAGCATAGAAAACCGGCGCATGGGCCTCGGCGATGGCGCGCACCGCTGGTTCATTGCGCAGCCGCGTGCAGATGGTCACCATCCGGTGTACCCCCGCTCGCGCGGCCCGCGCCAATATCCCGTCCAATTCCCCTTCGAAATCCGGGAAATCAAGGTGGCAATGGCTGTCTGTGATCTGCGCTTGCTCGGTCATGACCTGCCCCTTTTCCGGGTCTAGCGCCCGCCGGTTTCTTGAATCCTGAAGACCGTATCAAGGATCAGTGCAGCAGGGTCAAGATTGACGGCCCGTCCATGCCGCAGTCGCACCCCCAGCGCGTCGGCCAACTCGGCCCATTCTCGCGCCTTGCGCATATCCGGTGCCAGCCGTTTCATCAAATCGGCCTCCCCCGGTGCAGCTTCGGGCATCGGCGCTTTCCCAATTGCCCCGGTCTTCGCGAGGCGCGCCAGGAAAAGCTCGATCAACCCGGTCAAAAGGTCGAGCCTTGTTTCTTCTCCCCTGACCGCCACGCCTTCGGCAATGCGCAGCGCATGCGCCCTGTTCATGCGCGGCAACTCCGCAAAAAGATCGATCAGCGCCGCATAGTTTCCCGGTCCGTCCAGTTTCAGGAGTCTTACTGCCTCGCCGACCGATCCCGCCGAAAGTGCGACCAGCGCATCGCTCATTTCCGGACCATCCGTCAACACCTGTTCCAACGCGATGCGCATATCCTCGCCGCCCAGCGGCGAAAGCCGCAATTCACGGCATCGCGACCGGATCGTCGGCAAGAGCCGCGAGGGTTGATGCGAAACGAGGAAGAACATGGTTCGCGCAGGCGGTTCTTCCAACAGCTTCAACAGCCCGTTCGCGGCCTGCGTGTTCATGTCGTCGGCGGAATCCACGATCACAACACGGCGCCCGCCCTCGGTCGCGCTCAGATGCGCAAACCGTGACAACTCGCGGATCTCGTGAATACGAATTTCCTGGGAAAACCGTCCCTCGCTCCATGCCTTTTCGCGCTCGCGCTCATTTGCTCCCGCGCCCCCGCGCCGGATGAGTTTGAGCCCCGGCTCTGAACCTGCCATGATCCTGCGCACAACAGGGTGATCAGGGTCGATGTCGATACGGTCAGGCGCCGGTTCCGGATCGCCGAAAAGACCAGGCCCTTCATCCTCGGGCGTGGCCAAAAGAAACTTGGCCAGCGCCCATGCCAAAGTCGCCTTGCCCACGCCGCGCGGGCCGGTCAGTAGCCATGCATGATGCAAGCGTCCCGAGTTGTAGGCATCAAGGAACCCGGACACAGCGCCGTCCTGTCCGATGATACGCGCCGCCTCGCGCGGATGGGGCGCGCCTTCGATCCGGTCCGGCTCAACGAACTCGGAACTGTTCGTCATCGCAGATGCTCCAGAACAATCCGACCGACATCCCGAGCCACCGCTTCGATGTCCCGACCTGCATCGAGGACCCGGAAACGGTCTGGAAATTCAAATGCCAGTTCGAGAAAGCCCTGCCGCATCTGCGCCTGCAAGCCTTCACCAAAATCCTCGAAACGGTCCTCGGCGGTATTGCGCGCCTTGGCGCGCGCGTGGCCAAGGCCCGGCTCCATGTCGAACAAGAGCGTAAGGTCAGCCTCGACCCCGATCATCAGCTTGTGCAGCGCATCAACCTGTGCACGCAGATCGCCACGACTCAGCCCCTGATACATCCGCGTGCTATCGACGAAGCGGTCACAGATCACCACCTTCCCAGCCTCCAGCGCAGGCCAGATGGTACGTTCAAGATGATCACGCCGCGCCGCGGTAAACAGCAGGATCTCGGTTTCCGCAGACCACCTGTCCGGATCGCCTTCAAGCACAAGCGCACGTATCTCCTCGGCTCCCCGCGATCCACCCGGCTCACGCGTCAGGACGACGTCAAATCCCTCCACACGCAACCGGTCGGCCAGATGACGCGCCTGCGTCGACTTGCCCGAGCCGTCGATCCCTTCCAGTGTTATAAACTTGCCGCCGTCACTCAAGACGCGCCCTCAGGCCCCTTGGTCAAGCGATCGAACAGGATCCCGGACACCGTTTTCATGCGGACCATGAATCCACCCCGAGATACATCGCGATCGGCGACCAGCGGCACGCGCGTCTCTTCGAGCCCGTCGGGCCGGATGATCAGTTGAGCCAGTTCCTGGCCCTTTTCGATCGGTGCACGAAAGGGACCATCATAGACGATCTCCGACGGAACCGTTTTTCCAATCATGACCGGCAGAAGCGTGGTGAAGTCATCTTGTGCAGCCAGCCCCACGCTGGACGCATCGCCCATCCATACATCGGCCTCCGCCAATACCTCACCTGCCCTGAGCACCTGTCGCTCGGTGAATTGCCGCAATGCCCAGTTGACGATGGCCTCAGCCTCTTCGGCGCGCTCAGCGGCGGTCTCCAGTCCGGAAATCACAAAAACCACCCGCCGATCTCCCTGCATTGCCGATCCTGCAAGACTATAACCCGCCTCCTCCGTATGCCCGGTCTTCAGGCCGTCGGCCCCGATTCCCAGCCCAAGTAATGGGTTCCTGTTGCCAACATTCTGCGGCGAACGGTTGTCAAAGGCGAATTCGCGTTCCGCAAACATTTTGTAGAACTCTGGAAAGTCGGTGATGATCCGGTTTGAAATCAGCGCAAGATCACGCATGCTCATACGATGCCCGTCAGCGGGCCAGCCATTGGAATTCTTGAATGTCGAATTCGTCATCCCGAGCTGCTGTGCGCGCTGGGTCATGAAATTCGCGAACCCCGCCTCGGTACCATCCGGGCTAAGGGCCTCGGCAATGACCGCGCAGGCATCGTTGCCTGACAAGACGATGATCCCGCGCAACAGGTCCTCAACGCTCACGCGGTCAGTGGTGTCAAGAAACATCGTAGAACCACCGTAACTCATCGCATGGCGCGATACGGGCAGGCGTTCGTCGAGTGACAGACGACCATCACGTATCGCCTCGAAGGCCACGTAAAGCGTCATCAGTTTGCTCATCGACGCCGGGGGAAGCGGCACATCCGCATTCTTCGAAAACAAAACCGTACCGCTCTTGTGGTCCATCACGAACGCGGCCTCTGCGCGCGTGTCGAACGCGGCGGCGGGCGAAGCGATGACAAAGGCCGCGAAAAACCAGGCGATAGGGTTGAAAAGAGCACGTGACATTGGCGCCTCAGATCAGTTGTCTACAAAATATGCGTCGGAAAAGCCCGCCGCCTTGATCTTCTTCAACAGTTCCTCGCGTTCCGAACTGTTTGTCGCCGGGCCAACAAGGACCCGCCAGAACGTCTTGCCCTGAAGTTGCTGCTCTTTCACCGTGGGCACCATACCCGATTGGCGCATCGCAACGGCAGTGTTTTCGGCATTTTTCTCAACGCTGAATATACCGAGCTGGATGAAAGGTTTATCCAGGTCTGAGGTTCTGGGCTCCGGTTCAGACGCGACCGGCTTGTCATCGTCCGCCTCCTCGGCTGACGCAATCGCAGCCGCAGCGTCTTCGGCGACTGGATCGAGCGCTTGCGTCTCAACGTCATCAGGTGCACTGAGCGCCGCTTCCTCGTCAACCTCGGATTCTTCTTCGACCTCGGAGTCCTGCTCCGTTTCGTCGCGACGCAGGGCTGTCACGTTGAGTTCCTCAGGTTGCCCCGCCAGCATACCAAGCGCCTCGGCGGCATCCGAGGACACCTGCAACCGCGGACCCGGGTTTTCACGTTCGCGCCGGAACAGAGCGCCGACAACGAACTTGTCGCTCGAGGTATTGCGGATGATCACCCGCTCAGGGTCCTTGACGTCGGGATGCGCCACCCAGACACCGCCCAGCGACGGTCGCCCATCCCAAAGCCCCGCTTCGGTAACCTCGAAAATCTCGGGCGCCTCTACGTCACGCTCGACAGTTCGCCTTTCTTCGTCAGTGGTGTCAGCGGATGTCGCCGCGTCCTGATCGGCCGTTTTCTGAAACAGATTGAAGTCGACTCCGTCCTCGCAACCTGCCAATGCAATCACTAACCCGAACGCAAATACGATACGTCCGGCACGATCCGGACCGACACCCTTCATTCTCACGAAACCCATTCCGTTTCCTCTGCCCGCTCCGGCCCCTTGCCCCGATTCGACCGGGTTTTTGGCCATGCCTGTGAAATCCCTTCAGCCGTATTCCGCCTTGGGAAAGCTGTCGAAGTGTAACCCGATCGCGCTGTCATTGAAAGCATGCGCCTACTCTTGGGCGGAAATTCCCTTCACCCGAGTCAGCGCAGAAATCCATGATGCTCGATCACCGTCACGAGGTCTGAAACCGATTGCTCAACCGTGCGCCCGGAGGTTTCGATCTGGGCTATTGCCTTTTCATAAAGCGGCTCTCGGCTCGACAGGATCGCTTCGAGTTGCTCCATTGCTTCGGCATTGCCTGCCATCGGGCGTTCATCGCCTTGCTCACGCACCCGGCTCATATGTTCCTCAGGCGAGGTTCGTATCCAGATCGTGTGAAAATGGTTGAGAAGAAGCTCAAATGTTTCCGGTTCGGCAACAATACCCCCCGCCACGGCAAGGATAAGCGTATCGTGTTTTTCGATCACGCGGCGCACCGCCTGCGCTTCAAGATTGCGGTAACCATCCTGCCCATAGAAGGCCATCACCTCTTCGATGGGCATGCCACTGTGATCCTCGATATCACGGTTCAACTCGACGAATGGAACGCCCAGCGCCTCACCACCCAGCCGCCCCAATGTGGATTTTCCCGCCCCCCGCAATCCGATAAGGCAAACGCGTTGGGCGCGGCTGGTCATGCTTTCGGTGGTATTCAGCTTTTCGAGAACCGCTTGCTGTACGTCCGAATTCGCGACCCGAAACAAGCGCGCGACCCGCAGCGCATCCGAGGTCCACGGATCCTCCTCGCCGACCAGCCATTCGATACGGTGGTCGAGCGCCGTTGCAACACGCTGTAGCAAGCCGATCGAAATATTTCCCGCTCCGGCCTCAAGCTGTGCGAGATAGCGCGGCGAGACCCCAGACCTCTCCGACAGCACCCGGCGCGGAATACCCTTGCGCTCGCGGGCTCGGCGCACACGCTCACCGACGCGCCTGAGCAATGCATCGGCCGCGCAGTCCACAAGGGTGTCGGTGTCGGGCTTTGCCACCTCACCCCTGAAATTGGTGATCTCGGTCATTCACCACTCACAGGAAAAATAATGCATAAACTCTAGCCGCTTGACCGGTTCAAATCAATTGACACCCTCCGATTAAGGTGCGTACTGCACTATTATTCCGGACCCCCGACCAACAGAGGTTCGACAACCGCACGAATTTCTGGCGGTGCTGCGCGCGACGTGAACTCCTTCGCGACGATAAAAACACAGACGAACCGGCCTTCGAAGCAGAGTTTGCCATCCTGATATCCCTCGACACGAAACTCGATCGACTTGGTGCCGAGCCGGGTCGGCGCGACCTTGCAGATCAGTCTGTGGCGCGGCGTGATCACATGCCGGAAATCCAGGCTCATATGCACGAACGGTGTGCCATAACCACGGTCCAGTTCCATCTGGAACCACCCATCGCCATCGAGGTGATGCTCCCACCAGGCATTGATCGCGTCCAGCGCCCAGTTCGGGATGCGGCCCGTGTAAGCGATGCGCGCCGGATCGCAGTCACCCCATGCGACGCGGATTTCGTGTTCAAAGGGCGGCAGGCCCGATTTCGTTTTCATGCTTAGTAGGTTTCCACGTGATAGCGCCCTTCACTGCGCATCACGTCACGCAGGATGGCCCAAGGTTGTCCAATGCTCTCAGCGATATTGGTCAGCGCGTGTTCGACACCATCCTCCATCCCCTTCAGGCCGCATATGTAGATATGCGTGGCAGGGTCCGTCAACATCTCGGCAACCGCTTCTTCGCGAGCCATCATCCGATCTTGCACGTATTCCTTGGCCTGCCCATCCAGGCGGGAATAAACTAGTTCCTGCTTGAGCAGGTTTTCCGGCACCTTCTTGAGCGGTCCGAAATAGGGCAGGCTTTCGGGATTACGGGCTCCGAAAAACATCAGCATCCCGCCCGACTTGCCGCCAACCACACGTTGACGGCGCATGGTGAAGGCCCGCATCGGCGCGCTTCCAGTGCCGGTGCAGATCAGCAGAAGCCGCGCCTCGGCATCGTCGGGCAACAGGAAGGTCGCCCCGAACGGCCCGGTCAAGTTCAGCTCGGCCCCCTTCTCGAGATCACATAGGAAATTCGAACACAGCCCATCCGGCTCCCGCTTCACAGTCAGCGAAATATTGTTGTAATTCGGTCGCTCGCCGTCGCGCGGGCTCGAAACGGAATAAAGTCGTGGCAGATGCGGCTTGCCGTTCTCGTCCTCACCCGGCGGGACGACACCCACGCTCTGCCCCTCCAGCACTGGAAAAGGCAGTCCCCCCATATCGAGGATGATATGGCGCACATCGTGCTCCGGGTCATCGGTCAGCCGGTAATTGCCCTGCACCTTCGCCACGGCCGGTTGTGCCAGTGTATAAAGGTTGATCGCGGGCCTGGCCGCCGATTTCGGCGCCACCGCCTTGCCCCCCGCACCGGCATGCGCTTCGGCCAGAAGTGCGGCCATCGCCTCGTCAAGGGCCTCCATCCCGGTTTCGGCCTCGCCCAGATCCTCCTGTGGCGGCAATTCGGACCAGCCGAACTGTTCCTCCAGCGAATAGGGCGTGTTCACCACCCGCCATTCGTCGATCGAACCGGTAGGACAGACCGGAATGCAGTCCATACAGAAATTGCACTTGTCCGCATCCACCACGACATTCATGTCATCATGGGTGATCGCCTCGATCGGACAGGTCATCTCGCAGGTATAGCAGCGAATACAGATTTCCGGGTCGATGAGATGCTGTTTGACGGGTGTATTCATGCCGACTCGCGCGTGCTCTTCAGGATCAGTTCGGGCAAAGTCATCATCTCGATAAGCTCCCTGCAAAGCCCGCGGCAATTCTTGCAACCGACGCAAGGAGTGCCCAGTTGGGTCACCTTGGCCGCCAAAGCCCTGCAACGTTCGGTTTCGGCCTTGCTTCTGGTGATGCTGATGGTCATGCCCCGTCTCCTTTTCATCGCTGCCGGGACGCATTTGCCATGCCCCGGCTCATGCTGCCTTGCGTCAGATCAAGCCATGGGTCATGCCATGTGCAGTTTCACATATTCGAAATCGCCCGGTTTGTTGTCGATCCCGACCTTGGGCGGCGCGATCCAACTGGCGTATTTGCCCGGTTCATAAACCGGCTTCATCAGGGACTGGATGTAATCACCATCGGCATGACTGGGCAGCCATTTCTTCATGCCCTCATCATATTCGGCGCCCGTGATGAACCGGCCTTCCGGATCGATCAGCTTGTCAGCGAAGACGCCAATCTTGCGATGGAATGCCTCGTGCGGCAGCTTCAGCTGGAAATCGATCCCGGCCTTCTCGATGATCTTGTTCCAGCGGCCCACGCCACCCGCCGCGTCGCGGGTATAGTCATCGCGCAGCCGCATGTTGATCGCGGTCAGGGCGGGCACCTCTTTCTGCACCACCTTGCCATCGACGATATCCCACACCGTATAGGTGTCGCCGGTCAGCTTGTGATCATCGGTCAGCCGGTTTTCCTGATAGCGTCCCTTGATCCCCGCATTGAACGCGTTGGCCGCGTTGGTCGAAACCTCCTGTCCGAAAAGATCAAGCGAAAGCGTGTAATGCAGGTTCAGCTTCTTCTGGATCAACGGCAAATCAATCACACCCAACGCGCGAATGCGGTCGGTGTCATAGGGATCGTCAATCCCGTTTTCCTTCATCACCTCGCAGGTGCGCTGAATCGTCCGGCCCACGCCGGTCTCTCCCACGAACATGTGGTGCGCTTCTTCGGTCAGCATGAAGCGGCAGGTGCGCGACAGCGGGTCAAAACCCGATTGCGCCAGCGACTCCAATTGCATCTTGCCATCGCGGTCGGTGAAATAGGTGAACATGAAGAATGACAGCCAATCAGGCGTTTCCTCGTTAAACGCGCCAAGCATCCGCGGCGCCTCTTCACTGCCCGACTGGCGCCGCAACAGATCATCGGCCTCTTCCCGGCCATCACGACCGAAATACTTGTGTAGCAGGTAGACCATCGCCCAGAGGTGACGGCCCTCCTCGACATTCACCTGGAAAAGGTTGCGCATGTCGTAAAGCGACGGCGCCGTCAGCGCCAGCAGGCGTTGTTGCTCAACCGATGCGGGCTCGGTATCGCCCTGGATCACGATCAGCCGCTTGAGCATGTTGCGATACTCGCCCGGCACCTCCTGCCACGCCGGCTGACCCGCATGTTCGCCGCACGGGATACGACGATCTTCGACCTGCGGCGCCAGCAGAACGCCCCAGCGGTATTCCGGCATCTTCACATAGTCGAACTTGGCCCAACCCTTGGGATCGACCGAAACGGCGGTGCGTAGATAGACCAGCGATTCCTGGAAATTCTGGGGGATGAGCTTGTTCCACCAGTCGATATAGCCCGGGTGCCATTTCTCAAGCGCCTTGAGCACCTTCTTGTCCGAACTCAGCCCCACATTGTTGGGGATCTGGGTGTCGTAACTCACATTGATCACGTCGAGCATATCATTCCTCCTTGTCGCCGGGTTGGCGGGATGAATATGCCCCACGCCCGGATTTGCATCGGGTCAGGGCTCAGCCCGGCCCGCCCTCCATCACACACGCTCCATGTTGAAGCCACCGCGCACACCGCTGCCATACCGCTGCAAGGCCCCGTCCGGACCGACCGCGTTCGGGCGGTTGAAAATCCAGTTCTGCCACGCGGTCAGACGGCCAAAGATGCGCGTCTCCATCGTCTCTGGCCCGGCAAAACGCAGATTCGCCTCCATTCCCGTCATGGCGTCGGGGCTAAAGCTCGCACGCTCCTCCATGAAGATGCGGATCTCGTCCTCCCAGTCGATATCGTCGAGAATATAGGTCACCAACCCCAGCTCGTCCGCCACTTCGGCCTCCAGGGCTTCACCGATCTGGGCGCGAGCCGCCTCGACTGACGCCTCGTCGCCGATAAACCGCGTCGCGAGCCGGCTCAGTTCATTGCCCATCGGATATTGTCCGAAATTGCTCTGCGAGAGCGTCACCGTCGCCATCGGGCGATTGTCGCCCTCGAACTCGTCCTCCATCATGTAGGACCGATCGACCGCGAAAAGAATCTCGGCAAGAACCCCCGCGAAACACGATCCGTGCTCGACAAGCGCAACAAGGCTGCGCGAGGTCACGTCGACCCGCTTCAACACCCTCTTCCACAGTTGCAGAACCTCGTTGGCCAGCCAGTGATCGCGATTGTCCCGCAGCAATGCCTCATGCGCCATGACCTGCGCAGGATCGCCTTGGGTGCGGATCACCCAAAGGCCCAACTCCATCTCGTTGAGGCGCAGGTGCAGGATCGCATCCTCCAACTCGCGTGCCGCGCGCAGCATCCACGCCTCGGCCCCCTGCGCGATGAAAGCCTCCATATCCGCTGGCGCGCCACCCTCCGGCCCATTCACCGTGATCGTGGCCTTGCGCCCCTTTCGGTCAAGTTCGACCTCGACAGCCGAATAGGTCAACGCATCCGCCCCGATCTCACGCTTGAGCGGGGTCAGTTCGATCCCCTTCGCATCATCCGGCCGGAACGATGAGGCGGCGAATTCGCGCGCCCGCTCGGTCACCGTCTCGTCAAAACGCGAATTCGGCACCACTTCGTCAACCAGCTTCCATTCCTTGGCACGCTTGCCTCGGATACCCTCTTCCATGGCACAGAACACATCGGCCCGGTCCCGTCGCATCTGCCGCTTGTCCGTCACCCGCGTCAAGCCGCCGGTGCCCGGCAACACCGCCAGAAGCGGCACCTCGGGCAGCGCAACGTTCGACGTGCTGTCATCGGTGAGCATGATGTAGTTGCAGGCCAGTGCCAACTCGTATCCGCCCCCGGCGCACGACCCCTTGATGGCAGCAATGTATTTCTGCCCGCTATCGGCCTCGGCCGCCTCATAGGTGTTGCGGGTCTCGTTGGTGAACTTGCAGAAATTCACCTTGTGGGAATGTGCCGCCCCGCCCAGCATACGGATATTTGCCCCGGCGCAGAACACGTTGTCCTTGCCCGACCGCATCACCACAACCTTGACCTCGGGGTGCTCGAAACGCATCCGCTGCACGATATCGCTCAATTCGATATCCACGCCCAGGTCATAGGAATTGAGCTTGAGCTGATAACCTTCGAAGAGCCCCCCATCCTCGTCCACATCCATGTAGAGGTTGGCAACGGGTCCGTCATACTCCACCCGCCAATGGCGGTATTTCGACGGGTCGGTCTGAAAGTCGATCATCTTCTCGGTCATTCGCACTCACCCCTTTCGGGGCCTCCCTGTCATCGCATCATAATTCCAAAGTCAACGACTGTAAACTTGCCAGTGCAAAATAATGCCAAATACAAGTGTATGTTTTCTTTATACTTCCCGTATAAATCTGGAAAATCGCGCACATGATTTATGCATGATATTGCACACCCTCGAATCGCCATCACCCTGTTCATCACGCAAGGCCATCGCCGCCGCGCGCATTTCCGCGCCAAGAATGCCCATCACCGGCCCCGCGGTTTCATCGCACAACGCCTCGACCTGATCGGCCAGCCGCGCGGCCGCAGCCGGCCACCCCATCCTCAGCTTCAATGCCCCGTTGGCCAACTGGATCACCGCCTGTGCCATACGCCGCTCAGCCGAATTGGGAGGCAACGCCATCCAGACCGGCTCGATCACCTCATGCGCCTCCCAGAAGTACCCATTTGCCAGGAACCAGAGGCCGCCGCGCCACGCATCCGACCCGGCCAGCGCTTTGGCGCTCATCCCCGGCCGCGCCGTCGCGCGCAGACGGTCGAACGCCCCTTCGGGATGTCGCGGTCCCTGCCCCGGAACATAGGCCCGGTCCGGTAGCGCGATATCTGCCACCAGCTTCACCATCCGACCCGCCGCGACAGGAACTCACCCATTGCCGCCAGAACCACCTCCGCTTGGTCGAATTGCGGCGCATGCCCGCAATCGGGCAGGATCAACCGATCCAATGGGACGCGCGCTCGCTTCTCGATCTCCTCGATCTGCGCCAATGTACCATATTCGTCCCCCTCACCCTGAACAGCGAGGATCGGCACACCGATACCGTCGATCGCATCGGCCACATTCCAGTCTCGAAACCCCGCGGCCAGCCACGCATCGTTCCAACCACGAAAGGCATTGTCCGGGTCACGGTGATATTTCGCCATCCGCTGGCGCAAACCGCCCGCATCATAGGCGCACTTGGCCTCGGCAATGGCGACAAGGCCCACCGGCTCGGTAAAGAAATGCGGCGCCATCAGGATCACGCCCTTCACCCGCGAATCCCCCACTTTCCCCGCGTGAATCGCCGCGATCGTCGCCCCGTCGCTATGCCCCATCAGGACGACCCGTTCCGCGCCCACCGCGTCCAGAACCCGCGGCAACACCTCAAAGGCTTCGCGCGTCATGTAATCCAGCGGTCGGGGCAGCGGCACACCGTCCGACTGCCCGTATCCAGCCCGCGAATAGGCCAAGACCCCCAGCGCCGTTGCCGCCGCCAGCCGCTCCGGGAAATCCCGCCACAACGCGACACAGCCCAGCCCCTCGTGCAGCAGCACGATCACGGGGCCATCACCCGGGCCGATCATCCGGTATTCCAACCGACAACCATCGACCTCGATGGACCCGGCACCTTCCCCGCGGGCAAGCATCGTCATGCGTCCTTGCGCAACTTGAACCGCTGGATCTTGCCCGTCGGGGTCTTCGGCAACTCGTCCACCACCTCAACCCAGCGGGGATATTTCCATTTGCCGATCCGCTCCTTGACGAATTCTTTCAACTCCGACAGAACCGCCTCATCCGTCCCGCCCTTCAGCACGACAAAGGCCTTGGGCTTTTCCAGTTCCTCCTCGTCGCGCCATGCAACCACTGCCGCTTCCAGAACCTTGGGATGCGACATCAGCGCCTGTTCCACCTCGAACGGGCTGACCCAGATGCCCGAAACCTTGAACATGTCATCTGTGCGGCCACAGTAAATGAAACGTCCCGCCTCGTTGCGCTCGTACTTGTCGCCGGTGCGGGTCCATTCCCCCTCGAAGGTCGCCCGGCTCTTGCCGCGCTGGTTCCAGTATCCTTCCGCTGCTGAGGCGCCCCGCACCAGAAGCTCGCCCACCTCGCGAGAGCCGACCTCTTCACCCGCCTCATCGACGAGCCTCACATCGTATCCCGGCACCGCCGTCCCCGAGGTACCGTATTCGATATCCCCGGGCTTGTTCGACAGAAAGATGTGCAGCATCTCGGTCGATCCCACGCCGTCCATGATGTCGGTCCCGCACATCGCCTGCCATTTCCGCCCGATCTCGGCCGGAAGTGCCTCACCGGCGGAAATCGAGGTGCGCAACGGCGCATCGGGGCATGTTCCACCCGACTCCCAATGATGCAGCAGCGCAGCATAGAGCGTCGGCACCCCGCAAAACACCGTCGGCTGCTCGTCTCGCAGAATGGCCGACACCGACTCGGGCGTCGGTCGCCCGCTGAACAGGATCGTCGTCGCCCCCACCGACATCGGGAATGTCATCGCGTTGCCCAGCCCATAGGCAAAGAAGATCTTCGCCGCCGAGAACACCACGTCATCCTCACGTATCTGCAAGACCTGCGCGCCATAGCTGTCCGACGTGGCCCTGAGCGCCCCATGCACATGCTTGACCCCCTTGGGCCGCCCGGTCGAGCCACTGGAGTAGAGCCAGAAGGCGATTTCATCCTCACAGGCCACCACCGGCGCCAAAGACTCGGCACCCTCCATGAAATCTTCGAAAGAGGTCGTGCCTTCGGGCGAATCGCCCCCCACCACGACCACAGTCCGGATGAACGGGTTGAGGGGCAGTGCGGGTTTGATCGTTTCGTAAAGTTCGGCCGACACGAACAGCGCCGAGGCGCGGCTGTCATGGAAAATCTCGTCGTAGACCGAGGCCGCCAACAAGGTGTTGAGCGGGATCGGCACCACCCCCGCCCGGATCGCCCCCCAGAACGCCACGGGCAAATCATTGGTATCAAGCATCAGGAGAAGAATGCGCTCCTCACGGCGGATGCCCGCCCTGCCCAACGCACCGGCAAAGCGCGCGCTCTTATCGGCAAGCCGGCCGTAACTTATTTCGCGTTTCGCACCCGCCGCCTCTCGGAACACGGGCTTGTCGGCCCGCCCCTCGGCAATATTGCGATCAACGAAATAGATTGCTGCATTCTGGTTGTCAGACATCCGGTTTCCTCCCTGTCCTGCCGACCGCCTGTCCCGTCCCCCTCCCGGACGGTGCCGCATCACCGCGACTCGCGCTTATGCTATATAATGCACATCGCCTTGATGCGTGCAAGATAATGCGCACGCCGAGCGGCGACAGGCAGAATGTGTCGGCCTGCAAGCCGGATTGCCCCGGTTTCATTGTTCAATGTGAATTTGCGCAATCCCGATGCACGACGCCGCTGAAATCAGCCTACGAGAGGCATCCCGGCACCAGGACAAATGGACGCCAAAACAAATGCAGCATGCGCACGCCCCTTCTCAGATCACGGTTGTTCTGGTAATGTCCCGTGCCTTTACCCATGATGCAGTCGAAAGCACCACATATGTGCAACCTCTACTCCCAGACCAAGAGCCAGGACGCGGTGCGCCACCTCTTCGAGGAGGTTCTGACCGGCGCAATGGATGACCAGACCGGCAACCTGCCATCTCAGCCAGGCATCTATCCGGATTATTCGGCACCGATCGTCCGACATGCGCCGTCTGGAGGCTGGCAACTGGCCATGGCGCGATGGGGCATGCCGTCACCCGCGAAGGCCCTGGAGGGCAAGCGCACCGATAGGGGCGTGACCAATATCCGTAATCTGGGCTCGCCCCATTGGCGGCGCTGGCTGGGGGTCGCGCATCGCTGCCTTGTGCCCTTCACCAGCTTTGCCGAACCCGACGGCCGTCCCGGTGCCCTCCACAATTCGCCGGTCTGGTTCGCACTGGGCGAGGACCGCCCGCTCGCTTTCTTCGCCGGGCTGCGCACCGAATGGACCTCTGTGCGCAAGCTCAAGGAAGGCGAGGTGACGGCAGACCTGTTCGGCTTTCTCACCTGTTCGCCCAATGCCGAAGTGCGTCCCGTCCATCCCAAGGCCATGCCGGTCATCCTGACCAAGCCTGAAGAATGGCAGCGCTGGCTGACTGCTCCGACCGAGGATGCGCTCGGGCTCCAGCACCCGCTGCCGGATGGTGTGCTGAAGATCGTGGCTGAAGGCGTGCGTGAAGATGCGGCCTGAGCTCGTGCAAGAACAATTGTTCCGCTTGAGGCCGGCACGGATGCATGAGGTGGAAGGACGCGGCCGCCACGCCTTCGCACTGTTCCAGGCAGCGCACCATGCCGGTCCCCTGATCTGGATTCTGCCTCCACGGGCGCGCCATCTGCCGATGCTGCGCGGTTTGCCCGAGGGTGTAGGACAACGTCTGCACGTCATCCGTCCCATCACCGAGATCGATCTTTTGTGGACGGTCGAGGAAGCCCTGCGCAGCCCCGCTGTTGGGCTGGTGATCGCCGAGCCTTCGAGTCAGTTGTCGCTCACGGCGGGGCGGCGGCTTCAATTGGCGGCCGAGACGGGCCAAACCACCGGGGTGATGCTGATCCGCGAAGGCCAGGGCAGCAACGCCGCAGAGACGCGCTGGCATTGCGATCCGATTGCCGGCGCGGACCATGACTCGACTCTGCATCACTGGTCCCTTAATAAGAACAAAAAGGGAACAACGGGAAGC
>NZ_JAWLDS010000061.1:0-19119 GCF_041686535.1 Aquicoccus sp.
GGCCTTGTCAGGGAAATAGCTGTAGAGCGTGGCCTTCGACACGCCGGCCGCACGCGCGATGTCGTCAACGCTGGCACGCTCGAAACCGTCGGCCATGAAAACCTTGCGCGCGCCTTCAAGAACCTGATCGAACTTGCGCCCGCTGCGATTGATTTCGGCCTGCGCCCCCACTTGCGATCTCCCACTTGCCCGCCCCATACTAAACCGGCTGGTTCAGCTGCGGCAAGATCATTATGTCTGCTTGTGCCGGCCGCGCGCTCCACATAGCGTTCGCATCATGACCAGGCACGGGAGTTCGACATGCGCTTCTTTACCCAGCGTCGGCATTTCTCGGATCTGAGCGAGCAGGAAATCCTCGCCCTAGCGATTTCCTCGGAAGAGGATGATGCCAAGATCTATCGCAGCTACGCATCGCGCCTTGCCGCGGATTATCCCGATACCGCGCGAGTATTCGAGGGCATGGCCGCCGAGGAAGACAGGCACCGGCAGCGCCTGATCGAACTGTTCACGCAGCGTTTCGGGGATGTGATCCCCCTGATCCGGCGCGAGCATGTCGCAGGATACTATGCCCGGCGCCCGGTCTGGCTCATCGAGAATCTCGGGCTGGAGCGGATCAGGGATGAAGCCAGCGCCATGGAACGCGACGCCGAGCGTTTCTACCTCGCCGCAGCCAAGCGAGTCGAGGACGCGGCTACCCGCAAACTGCTCGGCGATCTGGCCGCGGCCGAGGCCGGACACCAACACACCGCCGAACAGCTCGAACAGGAGCATCTGGACGACGCGACACGGGACAAGGAAAGCCGTAGCGCCTATCGGCAGTTCGTCCTGACATGGGTGCAACCGGGGTTGGCCGGCCTGATGGACGGCTCGGTTTCCACCCTCGCGCCCATCTTTGCCACCGCCTTTGCCACGCAGGACACGCACACGACCCTCATCGTCGGCCTCGCCGCGTCGGTCGGGGCCGGGATTTCGATGGGGTTCACCGAGGCAGCCAGCGATGATGGCGAAATCTCGGGGCGCGGCAGCCCGGTCAAACGCGGTTTCGCCAGCGGCATGATGACAACAATCGGCGGGCTCGGCCATGCCCTGCCCTATCTGATCCCCGATTTCTGGACCGCGACGATCATCGCAATGATCGTCGTGTTCATCGAACTCTGGGCGATTGCCTGGATACAGAACAGGTACATGCAAACACCGTTCTTCCGCGCGGCGTTCCAGGTGGTTCTGGGCGGCGCACTGGTGTTCGCGGCGGGCGTCCTGATCGGCAGCGGGTGACGTTCCGCCACCCAGCGCCGACGTCAGCCTTCGACGCGCTCTTCGCGTCTCGTCGCCAGCACCTCCTGTTGGGGCTTCCACTTGTACTGACGGTCCTCAAGCGTGGGCATCCATGTCAACCGGCCATAGCCCTTGCGCCACGGGTCAACCACGATCCCGTCATACATGTCCTCCCCCTTGGCCGCGACGATCGCCGTGGAATGGTCGATCCGCAAAAGCGTGTCGGAATTCGCGATGGCGCGGTGAATGACGAGCGTTTCGAACCCTTCCTGCTTGAGCCGCCGCTCCATGTCCTCGGCCCAGTGCCAACACAGCCCTCGCGGGCGCGATCCCATGTTGACCTTGGT
This sequence comes from Aquicoccus sp., assembly GCF_041686535.1. Taxonomy (NCBI): domain Bacteria; kingdom Pseudomonadati; phylum Pseudomonadota; class Alphaproteobacteria; order Rhodobacterales; family Paracoccaceae; genus Aquicoccus; species Aquicoccus sp. The sequence goes on from NZ_JAWLDS010000061.1 coordinate 1,623, forward strand.
GTTGTGGATCAGCGGCGGGTCGCTGACCTCGTATTCGCGGGCCAGTTGCAGCGGATAGAAATAGGCGATCTGTGCGGCCCGCTCCGCTTCAACAGGATCGACGCGCGTGTCGAGCGCGCGGATCGCGCGGGCGAGGTCGGCAATTTCGGCCTCTTCCGGCGGCGCCGGTTCGGCACAGGCCGCAAGCAGGACGCATCCCGCGATCAGAAGAAGCCGAAAGAAACCCATCCTTGCCGCCCACGATTGCTTGACCCGATTGCCGGGTAGCTAGCGCCTCGAAACGAGCCTGTCGAGAGGGCATCGCCGGATTGCCCCCCTTGGCGGTCGGAATACCTCAAAGGCGGATACCGGCGCCCCTTCGAAAACTCCATGAGCGCAGCCATCCATTCGGGGTGTTGCAATATCATGCCAAGGATTTTCCCGCTCGCAGGCTGAACAGGAAAGAATCGAATTTCTTCGAAAGGTGCGCTATCCTCTTCGTCAACCTATTTAACTGAGGGAATGTATTAATGGAAATTGATGTTCAATCGACAAGCGTGGAAGAGCGAGACACTTTCAACCTTTTGTCGGATCAAGGTGTGATGAAATTCGAAGTCACCATGGCCGAGGCGTCCGTCGGGACGGTGACCGTAGAATACAGAACCCGACAAGGCACTGCAGCCGAGAATGACGATTTCGACAAGCGGTTCGATCCGGTTTCCGGAACCTTGGAATTCGCGCCCGGCGAAACAGTCAAGACCGTCGAAATCGCAACGATGGTGGATGATCTGGACGAAACGGACGAATTCTTCGAGCTCGAACTGTTCGACCCGACCGGCGGGGCCACGCTTGCAGGTGATGGCCCGACAGTGCGGGCCACCGGGTGGATACTGGACAATGACGGCTCAACCGATGATCGCGCCTTTCGAATTTCCGATCCGGTTGTGCTTGAAGGAGATTCGGGAACAACAACCGCACTTTTCGAGGCGGAGCTTTCGCGCCCGTCCGACGCAACCATCCAGGTGCCATGGGCCACGGCATCAAACACGGCACGCGCCGGTGAGGACTTCACGGAAGCGAACGGCACATTCACGTTCGCTCCGGGCCAGACCCGGGCGGTCGCGTTTGTCGATGTGCTGGGCGATGAAGTGGTCGAACCAACCGAGACATTCTTCCTGATCGGCGATACGTCGGGCATTTCCGCGATCCACTCGGGCAGCGACGGCACCGTGGGAACGGCAACAATTATCGACGACGATGCCGGGCTACGCACAATTTCGATCAACGACGCATGGTCCCGCGAACGCGACACCTCGGATCTATTATCTGACCAGGGTATGCAGCGGTTTGTCGTCGCGCTTTCGGAGCCTTCGACAGGCACCGTGAGTATCGATTACCGCGCGGTGCCTGGCACTGCGCAAGACGAAGACTTCGGGAGGTTCCAACCCGCCACCGAGGGAACATTGACGTTCGAGGCTGGACAGACGACCGCCTGGATCAACATCCGAACCACACGTGATGACGACGACGAAGTCGACGAAGCCCTGCAAATGATCCTGTCCGATCCTGTCGGCGCCGTTCTGGCCGGCGGCACCCGGGAATTGACTGCGGTCGGCTGGATTCTGGACGACGACGGCGCGCCCGAGGATCGGGCGATCTATGTGCCGGATGTGACAGTGCCCGAAGGCGACAGCGGCACCGCGCCGGCCGTCTTTGAGCTGCGGCTTTCACGCCCTTCAGAAACAGCCATCGAAGTCGACTACAACACCGCGGACCTTACCGCGCGGGCGGGCAGCGATTATGTCGCCACCTCGGGCACGCTCACCTTCGAACCGGGCCAGATCTCGGCAACGGTATTCGTTCCGGTGATCGGCAACACCGAGGTCGGGCCCTCGTCAAGGGAGTTCCTGCTGAACTTCGCGCCCGACACGTCCCAGGTGTTCAGCGGCACCGGGTTTTCCGCCACCGGCACGATTCTCGAGGACGACGTTCCCAATTCGCCACCGACCGGGAGCGTCGTGATCATGGGGGACGCCATCGAGGGAGAGACCCTGACAGCGGATACCAGCACGCTCGATGACACCAACGGACTCGGCACGCTGTCATTCCAGTGGCTGCGCGACGAGACGACGATTTCCGGCGCCACCTCGTCAAGCTATGAGACAACGGCTGCCGATGTCGGCAGCACCTTGCAACTGCGGGTCAGCTACACCGATGGCGACGGGTATTCCGAAAGCGTGACCAGCGAGGCGACGGAACCGGTGGCCGGACTGGACGTGGACATCACGCTCTCGGGCCGGGTATCCGACCTGCAGGGCGATGCCATGGACGGGGTCACGCTGAGCTTGCAAGCCGAGGGCCTGCCCGACCAGACCGCCACCAGCGACGCAAGCGGCGCGTTCGATTTCACGCTGGCCGAGGGAACCGGCGGCCGGCTGGAGGCCACGCGCCCCGTTGATCCGGCAACCGAACGCGAGATCACGACCGAAGATGCGCTCGATGTGCTCCGACTGGCCGTGAATCTGGAACCCGGCTTCGGACCGGCGACGCCGCAGAACCACATCGCGGCCGATATCGACGGCGACGCGCGGGTGACCGCCGAGGACGCGCTGGAAATCCTGCGCACGGCAATCGGATTGGACGGCGACCACGCCCCGCGCTGGGTGTTCCTCGATGCGGAAACCGACTGGGACGGTGTGGTGCAGGACGACGGCAGTATCGCCTACGAGGAAGGGATCGAATTCGCTGCGTTGTCGGGCGCCGTTGACCTCGCCATGACCGGCATACTGGTCGGCAACATGGAGGCGACGTGACAATCCCGCCAGCGCGTCGTTCGCCAGCCACCTGAAAGGCGCGCGGGACGATCCCGTGGAACCGGGAGCGGACGGTGATCCCACAGACGTGGCTTGCCCGGGGGGGGCCGGACGCCTATCCGCCCGTCGCGCCCATGACCTGAAACGTGATGGCGCCGGCATATACGACAAGTATCGCGATGGTTTCGACGCCGATACCGCCCGGCCCGTTGCGTTGACGCAGTATCAGCCCGCTCAGGAGTATTCCGGTCATCAGGATCGCCGTAAGGGTCCAGAACTGGTCGCTCACCGTCGCCGCATGGTAGAGCGAGCCGTCGCGATAGGCGATATCGGCCGCGGTCAGGAACAGGGTATCGAAGGTGTTGCCACCGATGATCCCGCCCACGGCCAGTTGCAGCGCGCCGCGGCGCACCGCCGCGATCGTGGTCACCAGCTCGGGCATCGACGTCACCACGGCCGTCGCCAGCGCCCCCACCAATGTCTCGGAAAGCGCCAGACGGGCCGTGATCGAACCGGCGGTCTTTGCGATCGTCCAACCGGCGATCCCCATGAGCAGCATCAGCAGAAGGAAGTGCAGGAAAAGTCGCAGGGTGGTGATCTGACGTGCCGCCGCGCTCTCGCGTTCCGGCGTGTCGTTGCGGGTGTCGCGGGTGTTGACGGGGCGCCACATCGGCGCTTCGCGCAAGGCACGGGTCGCAACCAGAGCCCCGACATAGATCACCGGAATCACCAGCGAGACGGGATGGATGGCAACGATGGTGAACTCGGTCAGCGCGCCCGCCAGAAGCGGCAAGGTCAGCAGAACGATGAGGGTAATGGCCTGGAAAATATTGGCCAGATCGGCTGCGGCATGTTCGAGATTGGCCCTGCGATAGGCCACGTCCGCGATCGCCAGAAAGGCCGTCTGGGCGGCAATGCCGCCGATGCTGTTCGCATAAGCCATCGAGGCCTGACCATCGAGCGCGACAGTGATCGACACGATCGTCCCACTCAAGGAGGTCGCCGCCCCGAGCAGAACAGCCCCCGCTATCGCTTCGCCAATGCCCATTCGGTCTGCAAGCCGATCCACCAGAGAGGTCATCCGCAGACCGCTCACCAGGACGACAAGCGCGGCAAGCGTGAAGGCGAACAGCAACGCCGGGATCGGCCAACTTGCAAGCATGGCGAAAACCTCTCTCTGTCTTGCCCCCAAACGAGCCCGCCATGCAACGACATGCAAGCACGGCCTGCGCCTTGAGCAGGAAATCGTTGTTTATCACTTGAAAGTCACCGGCCGGAAACAGGATCATGACACCGGGTTGAAGCGCAGGAAACGACGCAAAGGCATGTCGGGTCGAAGTGAATTCGACTGAAGTCCCGCGAAAGACCAGCGCGCAGCCAGGATCGGCAGGCTGGCGACCATTCCAGCGGTTTGCGAGGAATCTGAGCAAGCGGGACCGCGATGCCGCTGATTTGGACATTCGGTCAATGCGCGCTGACGGAATTCAAGGTCTGGACTGACGAACTGCTTTGATCTTGGTTTCCTTTGTGGTGCGCCATCGTAAATCGGGTCGCCCGTCCCCATATGGGTAGTACCGAAGCCAAGTATCCCGGTCCGGCATGGACGAGAAGTTGGCGCCGGAAAATCAAAGGATCGATGACATGTCTTTCAATGACCTGACCGCCAGGGCTGCGGCCGCAATGAAGCCAAAGCCCGCCAAAACCGCTGAGACCCCCGCCAAGGAGAACGGACCCAAGGCCGCCGGGAACGAAGCGCCGTCGCAACCCAAGACATCTTGAGCGGTGCCCAAGCCGCGCCCCCAATACTTGAATGAGGGGCGCGGATCACCCGCAGCGACAAGGGAAAGGATCACACCAATGGAAGATCTGACGAGCAATACCATTGCGGTCTTTTCCCGACCGTTTACCGTTCCGGGCTTTGCCGAGACGCTCCCGGCAGGAGAGTACGAGATCGAAACGGAATTGGTTTCACCCCCTGATCAACAGGATCCCGAAGCCTGGAAAGCCTCCGTCTTGGTGAAGCTTCATCCCCGGATATCGCATCCCGGGCTTGCGCGAACCTTGACGCTTTCCCTTGCCGACCTCGACCATGCACGGGCCAGAGACAAGCTGACGGGCAGGGCGTTTTCCGACTTTTTTCTGGAAGGGATGCTGGCCGATCCAATGGTGCGCCTCGTGATGAAGGCTGACGGCGTCTCCGAGGCGCATTTGCGGCATCTCTACTTGGGACGCCAGACGTTCCAGTCCGACAGGGATATACTGGAACCGAAAACGGAAAGCCAAAGGATACGGGACAACACGTCAATCCAGGCCGCCGAAAACGAAGGCATGCCTTCGCGCCCGGGAACGTCGCCACCTTTGCAAAGATGATCCCGCAGTGCGTGACGCGGCTCCAGAAGGGCACGCGCAGTGTCGAGAACTCCAAACAAATGTCTTACGAACAACATGGATACCTGACCGATCATGGCTGGCGTCACCGAACCGGTTTTGCAATCTCTTTCGTCCCGAGGTGGGGCTGCCTGGATGACATCGGAAGCACCCGTATGGCTAAGCGCCACCGCATGAGGTGGTCACCCAAGGGTGTGCACCGAGTAACCGTTTCCGGGTCGCTGTCCTTGATGACGGATCGAACGGTCCCGGAGTATCATGGGCTGATGGGCAGGATGGCAAAACTCAAGCGCGCCCATGAGACGGAAAGTGCTTCTAAGATAACCTGGATCAGCAACGTGAATGACGCTTGATGGCATGCTGACCGGGGTTCGGTGTGACGGCCTGGCAGTTCCTGTGCAGGCGACACCTTTGGAAGGACACAAACGATGGGTTATCATGGAAAGACAATTGCAATAGGCGTTCTCTCGGTTTCGATCCTTGCGGGATGCACGTATCCTGACGGGACCGCCAATCAAACCGGCACAGGTGCCGTCGTCGGTGGCCTGACCGGCGCGGCAGCAGGGCAGGCGATCGGGGGCGACACGCGCGGGGCCTTGATCGGCGGGGCGCTCGGGGCCGCTATTGGTGGGGCCGCCGGGGCGCACATGGCTGCACAGGAGCGCGAATTGCGCCAGTCCCTTGCCGGGAGCGGCGCCGAAATCACGAATACCGGCAACGATCTGCGGGTTATCCTGCCCGATTCAGTGACCTTCCGCACCGGCTCATCGGTCGTCGATCCCGGCTTCCGGCCGGCATTGCGGGCGGTTTCGGACAGTTTGCGCCGCCATCCCAACTCCGCAGTCCGCGTTGTCGGCCATACCGACAATGTCGGGACCGCGGCCTTCAACAATCAACTCAGCCAGGAACGTGCATTGGCCGTGGCACGGGTGCTGATCAGCAACGGAACCAGCGCCAACCGGATCGTGGTTTCAGGGCGCGGCTTTTATGAGCCGATCGCCTCCAATACCAGTAGCGCCGGGCGCGCCGAGAACCGCCGGGTTGAAATCGTGATCACGCCAACAAGCTGACCCTCTTTGCCTCTTGTTGTCATGGAACGGGCCGGGGTGATCCCGCGCCCGTTTCATGCTCTTGGTGACACCGCGCTTGGAAAAAAGACCACAGGCAACAACCTGCATCAGTCCCGCCCCCGCGCAACTGGTGCATGTTCAGGGTTGGCGGCACCGAATCTTGCTGTCGAATGTTGGTACCGAGTAACGGCGAAGTACCGTACCGCCCTAAAAAGCCTCGGATGGCCGATGCGGTGCTTCGTCATTTCGGACAGATCAGGAAACGACGATGCGCGTTGTGCTCCGGGGACATTGGCGACGCTTCAGATAACAAGCCTTTCCTGAACCGTTTCAGCGCAGCAATGGCCCGTCCTGGTCCAGATAATCAAGATCGAAGCCTGCAAGCTCGATCAGCCGCGGCAGATCGTCGAAATCGACCCGTCCCTTCTGGAACGTCACCAATCCCTCTTCGCGCAGGTGGCGCAGCACGCGGTTCACATGCACCGCACTAAGCCCCAGCGCGTCGGCCAGATGGTATTGCGTCAACGGGCAGTCAAAACCCGTCTTGTCGCCGATGCCCACCAGCAGCAGCCTTGCCCCCAGTTCCAACAGAAGATGCGCCATGCGCTCGTCCGCCGAGCGGCGGCCAACGCTGACCAGGTGCTCCACCACCATCGCCTCGTCGCGCGACGCCGCCCACAGAACGGCCATGGCAAGGCGCGGGGCCGTCGCAAACCCGTCGAAAATATCAGAGGTCAGAACCTCGGAGGCTTCGACGCAGGTCACGGCTTCGACGGTGTGGTCCGTGGTGCGGAACAGGACGCTGCGCAGCCCCAGAAAATCCCCCGGAATCTGGAAATCCACGATCTGCCGCTCGCCATCGGGCAGAATCTTGTAGGAGCAGGCCCAGCCTTCGGCGAGGATGAACGCAGACTGGTGCGTTTCGCCTTCATGGATCAGTTCATGCCCCGCCTGAAACGTCCGCCTGCGCCGGTGAAAGCGGGCAAGCGTTTCAAGATCGTCACCTGACAAGGCGACAAACGCGGACAGTTTTCGTGTCAACGGGCCTTTCTGGATCAACATGTTTCTTTCCAACTGGGATCGATTTCACGCCACATTCCATTTTGAATAGCCGCAAAACTTGTGCCTTACGCTGCTTTGTATCAGCCCAGTCTAACAGATCGGGCCTATGATCACGAGACGTTCCGATTTACTTCCTCCCTGCAACAGAAAGCGAAACCGCTCATGCCCGTCCTCAACGACATTTCCGGAACCGCCGCTCTCTCCATTTGCGAGTCGCTGCTTCTGGCGCTGAATGATCGAAATATCCTGCCGGAAAAAGAGATCGTGGGGATACTTCGCGATGCAGCAGCAGCACATGAATTCGCCGACCATGCCGACCAGGCAGAAATGCATGCCGCGGTCGTGGCACTCATCAACGGAATTCTGGCTGGCGGGAACTCCGTGCGCCGGAGGTGAAGCTGGACTTAGGCCAAACATGGATCGGCCGACATGCCCTTTGACCACGGCGCATTGATACGCGCAGTCCGCGCCCCCCCGGTCATGTTCGCGGCCCGCAAACCCATTGCGAAGGCCTGTCGCCACACACGGGGGAGGCTGTAAATTCATGAAAAGTAGCCCCGCCGCAAGAGGGACACCACGGCGAGGCCATCGAAAGGCGAAGCTCAACCCTTGCGCAGGGTATCCTTCGCCTTGCCGATTTGCTTTTGAAACTTGCTGTCTGCCTGGCTCGTCTTGCCTTCGGACGCGCGCGCCTTGTAATCACTCTGGGGCTTGGCCCCTTTCGATCCGGTGCCGGCGGCTTTCTTCTTTCGGTTCTTTTCCATGCGTGTCTTCCTTTCGCGGAGATCGTGAATGGTCGGGTGTCAGTCTGTGCGCAGGGCGTCTTTCACCTTGCCAAATGCCTTCTGGATGGCACCTTCGGCCTTCTTGATCTTGCCCTCGGCCTCGAGTTCGGGGTCGTTGGAAAGCTTGCCGAGGATTTTCTTCGACGATCCCTCGATCTTTTTTGCGCTTCCCTTGACGCAGTCCTTGCCCATGTTCGGTGCTCCTTTCCCGAGTGTTCGGGCTGTTGGGCAGGGTTTCTTCATGCGCGGCGCCCCTTTCCCCGCGACGCCAGAACCGGCAGGCAACTTACTTTCGCCGCCCCAGCGCAAAGGCAACCACGAAAGCCACAACCGGCAAGAGTGGAAGCGTTGATCGGGCGACCGAGGTTGCAAGGGCAAGGTCGGCCTCGGCGCGGCTTTTCGCGTGGGCGATCCGATGCGCCTGCCGTCGGGAAAGCGCGCGACCGATCAGATGGGCGACCACTGCCAGCAACGCAAAGACAGCGGCAAACACCAGCGCCGCGATCGGGTAACCGACCGCTTGCGCAAGTGCTACAAGCCCCGCCGACAGCAGCAAACCTGCCGCCACGACCGCGAGGATTGCCTTGGCGATCCCGGCTTTTGCCCGGTTTCCGATATCCCGCGATGTGGCTTGCAGGATATCCCGCACTGGCTCCCAAAACGCCAAGGTCATGTGAGTTCAGCCTTTCCGGGCAACCAGACCCAGAAGCAAGCCGATACCGGCGGCGATACCTACCGCCGCGAGGGGGTGCTGGATCACCGTGTTGGTGGCCGTTGTGCGCGCGTCACGGCCTGTCTGGCTGATCTGGCGACCGGCCTGGCCGATACCTTCGGACACATCGTCTGAAACGGTGGCCATCAGTTTCGACACATCCGCCCGCAGGGCTTCGATCTGATGGCTCAGGTCGTCTTTGTGTGGCGCGTCCTTGCGAACTGCTGCATTGGAATTGCTCATGGGAACTCTCCGGAAAGTTTTGGTCGCACCGGATAGTGCCGGGGCTCACGTCACGATTGCTTCTGCCCGCACAGCTTGGCTGGTGCGTGACAGGGGCGCAGATGTCGGTCTCGTCAACGGAAGCCGAGGAAGCCCACGACGAAAACGACAATCACGATCAGGCCGACAATGTAGATAATATTGTTCATTCAATTTCCACCATTCTGCCGCGGACCGGAGTGCGACCGCATTGATCCAATTAAACCAGTTTTCAGAAAGTGGACCACAACATGGATCAGTTTCGCGCGCGCCACTGAAAAGCGATCGGTCTTGGGCGAGTGGAAACCACGATCAATCCGTGCCGCGTGAAGCAATTCTTCGAATACTGATTTGCGTCAGCTCGCAATGTGCGCAGCTATGGCAATCTGACATTCCGCGAGCGAATTTTCTCTCGCAAAGCAGTTATCCGGACATCGGAAAAGCACCTGGTGGCCCATAGCGTGGTCTGCCGAACGGATATGCATTTCCGAAAATGCCGGATGACAACAAAGGAAAACACAATGTCCATGACATTCAAACTGGGCGCGACCGTGACAGGTCTGCTTCTTGCCTCGACTGCCTTTGCTGAAACATCAGCAACCGCTTTCACCGATCTGAACCTGCGCGCGGGTCCCGGCGTGTCTTATGAGATCGTCAACGTGATTCCGGCTTCGCAGGCTGTGAAGGTCGATGGCTGTCTCGAAGCCTCCAACTGGTGCCGCGTTTCCTATGAGGACACCAACGGCTGGGCTTCGGGTGATTACCTGACGGCCATGGTCGCGTCACCGATCTATGACAACCGCGAGCGGCTGGCCGTCGAGACCGTCACTTATGAGAAAGACCCTGATTCCGCGGCCGGCGGTAGTGTGACCGGCGCACTTGCGGGTGCTATTCTCGGCGGTCCCGTGGGTGCCGTGATCGGTGCCGGTCTCGGAGCCGGTATTGGCTCGGCGGTTGCGCCGGATGAACGCGTCACGACCTATGTGCGGGAGAACCCGCTCGATCCGATCTATCTTGACGGTGAGGTCGTTGTCGGCGCGGGTATTCCCGAAGCTGTGACGCTGACCGAAGTTCCAGAGAGCGAATACCACTATGCCTATGTCAACGGCACGCGGGTTCTTGTCGAGCGCGAACAGCGCCGGGTGGTCTATATCGTTCGGTAAGCTTGCGTAGCAATCAGCGGATCCGATAGTCTCGGGTCTGCACTCTCGATGAAAGGCGGCCCGGTTTCCCGAGCCGCCTTTTCCTTTGCACCTGATCGCCGCTGGCAATGGTGTGTTGCGCTCGACCCGAGCGGCGGCGTTCAGTCGGGCTGCACCAGTGTCGTGATCCGGCGAACCGCAACGCGCCGGTTCAGGCGTTCGGCATTCTGGGTCGGGATTTTCAGGAAAGCCTCGCCGTAACCCTGAACGATCATGTTCTCGGGCTTGACGCCGAAATATTCGTTAAAGGCCAGCGCCACGGATTCCGCTCGCCGGTCCGACAAGAGCAGATTATAACCCGGGCGACCGATCGCGTCGGTATGACCCTCGACAAGAAACAGTTCGGTGGGGTCATCACGAATGAGGTCACGCATCAATAGCCCCATTTCCCGCAGTTGCTCTGCCTGAGCGGGGGGGATAGCCGCGGAATCCGTCTCGAAGGTGATGCCGGCCAGATTGATTTCAGGCGCCAGTTCACGCACCTGGATGATGTCGCGAACCTGTCGCAGGCTGAAACTGCGGCCAATGTCGCGTTCGTCTGCGGCCAGCAAAGCCTGTCGCAGCGTGTCGCGGTCGGTGGCGGTCTGGTAATCAACAGATTGGCGAATCGGGGGTGGAAGATCGCGAATGACCACCGGCTGAACGTCGCGGGTGTCGTCGATCAGCAGGTATTCGCGACCATCAGGTTCGACGCGCACACGCCGCAGTGCGCGGCCATTGGCATCGCGCACCGTGACGATGGTCGTGCCATCGTCGCGGGTGACCACCGTTCGGGTCGATCCGTCGGCAAAGCGTTCGGTGCGCACTTCCGAACCGGGGGTGCGCAGCAAGGCGTCATCATCTTTCAGCACACTGTAAGCGCCGTCATCGTCAACCACGATCACCCTGTCACCGGTGCGCGATGCAACGCGCTGCCCGTTGGACAGAATCGCCCCGACCACGACCGCACCCAGTGCAAGCAGGCCCGCGCGCTCAAGATCGCTCATGCCACTGTCACCCGTGGCGCTGGCTTCGGGGGCTTCTCCGTCGGTGTCGGGCGCGGAGTCTGACTGTTCCTCCTGGCTTTCGTCACGAAACTCTTCGCTGCTGGAACGGCTCGTCTGCTCGGTGAGAACCTCGGACGTTACTTCCTCCGGCGTGCCGGTTTCGGCTTCTGCACCGGCCGTGGTTGCCGAATTTGCCGCGTCCGCCAGCGTGTCGGCCGCCGCTTGTGCGGCCGCATCAGCATCCGCCTCGGCGGCTTCGCGGGCGGCTTCGTCGGCCTCATCTTGAGAGTCGGCCTCTGCCTCTGCCTCTGCTTCTGCCTCCGCCTCGGCCTCTGCCTCGGCCTCCGCTTGGGCCTCTTCCTTGGCTTGAGCTTCTGCCTCAGCTTCTTCCTCGGCTTGAGCTTCTGCGTCAGCCTCAGCCTCTGTTGCCTGGGTTGGCGCAGGCTCGATCGCATCGCCCGATTCGACAGCAGATTCAAGCTTCTCGATGAAAAGCTCGCACTCCTGCGCATCGGATATCCCTGCTTCTGCACAGATTTCTTCGGGCGGGCGCGAAGCGGCCTGTTGGCGGAACCAACCCATCCCGCGCTGATCGCCGACTTCGCTCGATTGCTGGCCCTGGCCGTGCTGCGCGAGCACCGGAACAGGCTGAATCAACGAGAGCACGACCACGATGGCCGTAGTCGATCTGAGTGAGTTCTGTTTCATGTCTGGGTCCAATTCGGGGTTTGAAAGCCTGAGGATGCGGTGATGATCGGGAAAGTGCCGGACGCGTAGCTGGGCCGACGGCCGGTCCGTCAGCCGTCAGGGCGGCTGGTTCGATCCTTGAGGCAGGGTACGACGAATCGATCACGATCAGACTGATCAAGGTCAGTGTCGCAGCGGGGAAACCAGATAGGCTGCTCTTGCGATGTCCTGACAGCGGACATTCCGCTTGCGGAAGGCTTGGCGGCATTCTTCTCCAGCCCCCCTTTCACCCCCTCAAAAGGAAAGCACAATGTCTCAATCACGCATCATCGGTCTGGTCGTCCTCGCCATTGGCGGGGTGCTGTTGTTTTTCGCGTGGCGCGCATCAACCGCGCCAGTCGAGCAAGTGTCCGAGGCCCTGACCGGGCGCTTCACGGGCAATACGATGTGGTATCTGCTGGCTGGCATCGCTGGCGTTGTCGTTGGGGCCGCGATGCTCTTGCGCAATGCGCTGCGGGCGTGACGGATCGCTTCAGTCTCCGGTTCCATCAGACCCCAAAATGAAGGTCTGCACCAGAAACAGAACCACCAGAAGCACGGCAAGGATCGGGCCGAACCCAAGCGCATTTGCACCCGCTGGCGGGGCGAGTCCCTGCGTGGTCTTCCGGTCCGGTGCCTTCGGCAGCAGGTCGACAAGCCGTGGAATGGTTGCGCCCGGATCGCGTCCAAGCGAGGGGACATCGTAAAACCGGGCCAGCACCCCTCCGAGACGGCTGTACGCTCCCTCTCTGGACAGGGCAGCCAGGTCCGCGGCCTCGTCCCACGGGTCGAGACCCAGACGTGCAAGCGCGGACAGGACACTGACGGTGTTCCCGGCCCGGTCCTGGCCGAGATCGGCATAGAGGAAACCATCGAACGGGGTTCCCCCATTTCGGAGGTAATCCATTCTGGACATGCGTTTGGTCCTTTCGAGGGAACATGGGGTTGCGCGTCCGGTCAGAATGGAGCCGACCGGCGCGGGGAGCGTGATCGCTAAACCGCGTTCACGCCTTCATAGACCACCGCGCCCGGTGTGCCGCTGATGCAGATCAGCGTGCCCCGGCCCGTCTCACCCCGGTGCTTGAACCCCCGCTAACACCGATCAGTATCAAGGGCGGCCTGGGGTTGTAGAGTTCCAGCCAAGTTCAAGGCCAAGCGCCGCCCGGCGAACGCGCGCGATTCCGCGCGGGCCTTGCATAACCCCAAGTTCCAAGGAAACCGGACATGTCCCTTATCAACCTGATCATCACCCTCATCGTCGTCGGTGTTCTGCTGTGGCTGGTGAACACCTACATCCCGATGGATCGCAAGATCAAATCCATACTGAACGTGGTCATCGTGGTCGCTGTCATCCTGTGGCTTCTGAGCGCCCTGGGCTTTCTGGGCAACATAAACGGCATTCGGGTTGGCGACTGAGGCAACAGACCACGCCCCCCGGGCAATTGCCCTGGCCGGGCCCATAACCCTGGCTAACCTGCCGGACACCCGGACCCGCCTTGATGCGGCGCCACGGGGTGCGGTTCTTGACCTGTCCGCCGTGACGGCCCTTGATACCGCCGGGGCGTGGCTTGTCGCGCGCTACCGCGAGAATGCCCGGGACAACGGCCAAACGGCCACTGTCACCGGGGCAAGTGCTGCACAAACCCTGTTGCTCGAAACCGTGGAAGCGGCAATGCCCCCGGCGCGGGGGCGGCCTTCGCCGCGCCGATTGCACCATTCGGCAACCGATCTTCTGGCCGAACTGGGCACGGCTGTCAGCGGTCTTGCCGGTGGATTCGCAAATGCCTTCGGATTCCTGGGGCTTGTCGTCATGCGACTGGCATGGACGATCCTGCATCCGTCGCGGTTCCGAGTGACGGCCCTTGTCCACCACATGCACCAGGCCGGGCTGAACGCGGTGCCCATCGTGGCCCTGATGGGATTTCTGATCGGGATCGTTCTGGCCTTTCAGGGGGCATCGCAGCTCCGCCAGTTCGGCGCCGAGGTCTTCGTCGTCGACCTGATTGCGATTTCGATCCTGCGCGAGCTTGGCATCCTTCTGACCGCGATCATCGTCGCCGGGCGGTCGGCATCGGCCTTCACCGCCTCGATCGGCGCCATGAAGATGCGCGAGGAGATCGACGCCATGCGCGTTCTGGGGCTTGATCCCATCGAACTTCTGGTTCTGCCGCGCGTGCTGGCGCTGGTGATCCTGCTGCCGGTTCTGGGGTTCATTGCCAACATGGCCGGGCTCATCGGCGGCGGGTTGATGGCGTGGACCCAGCTGGGCATCTCGCCGGGGATGTTCCGCACCCAGCTTCTGAACAACACGGACGTATCGCATCTGCTGATCGGCCTTTCCAAGGCACCCGTCTTTGCCGTGATCATCGGCCTGGTGGGGTGTCATCAGGGGATGCAGGTCGAGGGCAATTCGGAATCGCTCGGCTATCAGACCTCGCGCTCGGTCGTGGTGGCGATCTTTCTGGTCATCGTCGTGGATGCGTTGTTCTCGATCTTCTTCGCGACATGGGGGATATGATGACAGGAGAGCCGCTCATTTCCGTCCGCGACCTGACCACCCGCTTTGGCGCGACGGTGGTGCATGACGGGCTGAACCTCGATGTGTTCCGCGGAGAGGTGCTGGGCGTGGTTGGCGGCTCGGGAACCGGCAAGTCCGTGCTGCTGCGCAGCATCGTCGGTCTGAAACGGCCCAGCGCCGGGCAGATCACGGTCCTGGGCACCGATGTGCTGACCGCCGATCCGGCCCACCTGCATGCCGTGCAGAACCGCTGGGGCGTCATGTTCCAGGATGGGGCGCTATTCTCGTCGCTAACGGTTCGTGAAAATGTCGAGGCCCCGATGCGCGAGCGGCTGGGGATCGACGCACAGACCCGCACGGCGCTGGCCGACCTGCGGATTGCGATGGTGGGCCTGCCCGCGACGGCGGGTGGCCTCTATCCATCCGAGTTGTCCGGTGGCATGCGCAAACGCGCCGGGCTGGCACGGGCGCTCGCGCTGGACCCCGAAATCGTGTTCCTGGACGAGCCGACCGCCGGCCTCGACCCGATAGGAGCCTCCGAGTTCGATGCGCTCATCATCGCGCTGCAAAGGGCACTCGGGCTCACGGTGTTTCTGGTCACGCATGACCTCGACACGCTCCACGCGACCTGTGACCGGATCGCCGTTCTGGCTGGGGGCAAAGTGCTGGTTGCGGGCACCATGGCCGAGATGCTGCATGTCAGCGACCCGTGGGTTCATGCTTATTTCAATGGCCCCCGTGCACATGCCGCCCTAGCGGCGGCGGGGGCGACCTGATGGAAACGCGCGCGCGATACGTGCTTGTGGGGATCTTCACCCTTGCAAGCTTTCTGGCCGCTCTCGGGTTCGTCCTCTGGCTGGGCAAGGTGCAGCTTGACCGGACCTATGCCCAGTATGACATCGTTTTCGATACGGTCGCGGGGCTGGGGCAGGCCAGCGCGGTCCAGTATAACGGGTTCAACGTGGGCAAGGTTCTGACAATCGCGCTGGATCGCGACGACCCGGCGCTTGTGCGCGTGCGAATCGAGATACTTGCCAGCACCCCGATCCGTGTCGATACGGTGGCGACACTCGCCTCGCAGGGTGTGACCGGTGTCGCCTTCGTGGCGCTCGAAGGCGGAAGCGCGCGGGCCCCAAGGCTGGAAGCCGTCCCACCGGCCGATGTGCCGGTGATCGCGTCGAGGCCCTCGGTCTTGCAGGACCTGATCGCCGATGCGCCCAATCTGCTGGCCGAGGCCATCTTGCTGATGCGCGACATCCGGACGTTCACCACGCCGGAAAACGGCGCGGCCATCACCCAGATCCTGAAGAATGTGGAAGACGCGACCCTCCGGATCGACGCCATGGCATCACGCACCGAAGCCTTCATGGCCCGTGCCGAAATAACACTCGCCCGGGCCGATGCCACCCTCGTCGATGCGCAGGGCGCTTTTGCCGTCGCCAACACGGTCATCGCGGATGACATTCCGGGGATCGTGCGGCGCCTCGAAACCGCCGTGGACACCCTCGGCCGGTCGGCTGCGGGCTTCGAGACGTTTTCGCGAAACGGCCTGCCACAGTTCGGCGCCCTGGCCACGGAAGCGCGTGCGCTGGTGGCGAACATCAATGCGCTGACCAACAGGATTGCCGGCGACCCGGGACGCTTCCTGCTGGGCGATCAGGCCCCGAGTTACAGGAGATGAAACGAATGCAACCAATCCGATCCGTCCTGTTTGCGCTGGTGCTGTCGCTCATGTCGGGCTGCGGCGCCTTGAACGCCATATCGGATGCCAGCACCCCGATGGACGCCTACACCCTGTCACCTGTCGGGGCCGGCACGGCCGCGGCACCGGGCAGTCGGCACCTGGTGGTGGAACTGCCAAGCTCGGCCGGTGCCCTGGCAAGCGACCGTATCCTGATCAAGCCGGTTCCGTTTCAGGCCCAGTATCTGCCGGATGGCAACTGGTCGGAACCTGCCCCTGCACTGGTCCAAAGCTTGCTGGTCACATCGTTCCAGAACACGGGCGGCTTTCGGCTGGTCGGGCGCACCGGTGCCGGCCTGATGCCGGATTACACGCTGATGACCGAGTTGCAGGAATTTCACGCCGAACCCACGGGAACAAGCCCCGCGCAGCTGACGATCCGGATCAGCGCCATGATGACGCTGATCCGCGAATCCGATCGACACATCGCAGCATCCCGCCGTTTCACCGCGACCGCCGTCGCTCCTTCGGATGACACGAACACCCTGGTCAGAGGCTTCGACAGCGCCATGCAGACAATTCTGCACGAAGCCGTCACCTGGACCCGCGCCCAGGCACGATGAAGGAATCGCTCTTCCCGCACCCCGCTTGCACCGCTTTCGACCAAGCGCCCCGTCCCGCTGTCGGGCCCAATAATCGCCCGCCTTCTAACCTCGATCAGTTTCCCGATGCCACGGGCAGGCTAGTGTCACCGCACATCACGTAGCCTCTTGCTCTTCTGGCGCGCCAACATCGCATCCTGCGCCAAGGCGCGTGCACATATGGGGGAAGCCGACGATGGAGACCCGGACAACACGGTCGAAACTGACCTTCTTGCATGACTTCACACTAACCGGGTCTGACGAACTGCTTCCGGCTGGCGAATATGACCTCGTGGTCGAGGAAGAGCGCCTGCAAGGGCTGACATTCGTGGCTTACCGCCAGAAAGCCGCGTTCCTGCAGGTCACCGGAAACCCACGCTCTCCGGGCCGAACGGAAATGCGCCCCGTTTCGAACGCAGACCTGAAACAGGCCCTCGGCCGTGATCACGATCCGGCTGCGGGTTCCACGATCACCACAGATGCGCACACGGTTCCGCAAAAGGATATGACATGAATACCCCAGAATGGCTGCTCCCCCGGACTCACCGGCGCAGTGCTGGGCGGCATGGTCGTTGCCATCGTCGGCTTCACCGCAGGCGGCTGGACCACCGGCAGCCACGCCAACCACGTGGCACAAACCATGGCCGGTGAACGGGTCATGGCGACGATGGTC
>NZ_JAWLDS010000062.1:0-18797 GCF_041686535.1 Aquicoccus sp.
TCCTGCCGATGCGCTGGGTCAAGGAAGAGGCGTACTTTCCCAATATCGAGGATTACATGCCCGTCCCCGACCCCGAGGCCGAAGGCATGGAGATCGCCGGATGGGAGATGGAGCCGGGCGACGCGGTGGCTTTCAACTACGGCATCCTGCACGGCGCGCGCGGCAACACGTCACCCACCCGCCGCCGGGCCTTCTCGCTCAGGCTGGTGGGCGACGATGCGCGCTATGTCGAACGCCCGGGGCGCACCTCGCCGCCCTTTCCCGATCACGACATGCAACCGGGCCAGAAACTGCGCGAGGATTGGTTCCCGACGATCTTCCCAAGGTGATCCATAGCATGTTGCGGCGAATGGGATTATGCCGACGCCCAACGAAAGGGCAGCGCCCGCCCAAAGGGCGGGCGCTGCCCGGGCTGCAAGCAGCCCGGGCGAAATGAATTCGATTGAGCGCAAAATCCTCCAAGAGCGCGCAAACCCCTTTCGCACTCAGACCTTTCGCTTGAGCAACTGCACAGAGTAATAGGACGACACCACCTCGTCCTTCTGGTTCAGGATCTCGTAGAAGAAGGTGGTCCGCCCCCGGTCGGGCCGCGATTTCGACGGCACGGATTTCACCACGCTCATCTTCACCCGCAAACTGTCGCCCGGCCGCACCGGAAGGTGCCATCGCAGCTCGTCCAGCCCCGATGCCCCCATCGAGGCGTCGCGCCACACGCCCGAATTCAGGATCAGGTCAAAGGCCACGATCAGTGTCTGGAACCCGCTGGCGATGATCCCGCCATAGATCGTGTCGGCGGCCGCTTCCTTGTCTATATGAAAAGGCTGCGGATCGTATTTGCGGGCAAATTCGATGATTTCCTCTTCGCTCAAACTCTGGCTGCCCGTCTCGTGGGTGAACCCGACCGGCAATTCATCGAAATACATCTCGCATCCTCCTGTTCCTCGCCGCCAGCTTTGCCCAAGGCCCGCGGCTGCTCAAGCCCCGGGCAATAAGCCGTTGCGTCACTTCGACCCCACCGGTAAGTAAAACCGACGCTTGGGAAAAAGGGGGCAAGGTCATGCCGGTGATCACGAATATCGACGATCTCAAGGTGCTCTATCGCCGCCGCACCCCGAAGATGTTCTATGACTATTGCGAGAGCGGAAGCTGGACCGAACAGACCTTCCGCGAGAACTCCTCCGATTTCGACGACATCTACCTGCGCCAGCGCGTCGCCGTGGACATGTCGAACCGCTCGACCTCTACGCAGATGATCGGACAGGACGTGGCGATGCCCGTGGCCCTCGCTCCCGTCGGCCTCACCGGGATGCAGCACGCCGATGGCGAGATCAAGGCCGCCCGCGCCGCCGAGGCGTTCGGCGTGCCCTTCACCCTCTCGACCATGTCGATCAACTCTATCGAGGATGTCGCCGCCGCCACCTCCAAACCCTTCTGGTTCCAGCTTTACACCATGAAGGACCAGGGCTTCGTCTCGTCCCTCATCCAGCGGGCGAAGGATGCGAATTGCTCGGCGCTCGTCATCACGCTCGACCTGCAAGTGCTGGGTCAGCGTCACAAGGACATCAAGAACGGCCTTTCCGCCCCGCCAAAGCCAACGCTGGCCAACATGATCGACCTCGCCACCAAGTGGCGCTGGGGCATGGGCATGATGAAGGCCACGCGCCGCAATTTCGGTAATATCGTGGGCCATGTCGAGGGCGTCTCCGATGCCGCCGACCTTGGCGCCTGGACGGCTGAGCAATTTGACCCGACGCTCGACTGGGACAGGGTCGCGAAGATCAAGGAAGAATGGGGCGGCAAGGTGATCCTCAAGGGCATCATCGACCCCGAGGACGCGAAAATGGCGCTTGAGGTCGGAGCCGACGCGATCGTGGTCTCGAACCACGGCGGGCGACAGCTCGACGGCGCGCTCTCCTCGATCCGCGCGCTTCCGGGCATCATGGATGCCGTGGGCGACGCCACCGAGGTCCACCTCGACAGCGGCATCCGCTCGGGCCAGGACGTCTTGAAGGCCGTCGCGATGGGCGCCAAGGGCACCTATATCGGCCGCGCCTTCGTCTATGGTCTCGGCGCGATGGGGCAGGAGGGCGTCACCAGGGCACTCGAGGTGATCCATAACGAGATGGATGTCTCGATGGCGCTTTGCGGGCACCGCCGTATCGAGGAAGTCAACCGCGACATCCTCCTGGTGCCCCAGGGGTTCGAGGGAAACTGGCAATAGGCGATGCAGATCTTCTTCAAGGAGAATCTCGCCTTCCTCGCCGTGCCGAAAACCGGCACCACCGCCTGGGAAATGGCCCTCAAGCGCCGCGCCGACATCGTGTTTTCAGGACGGCGCAAACACGCCAACGCGGCCTTCTTCCATCGCAAGCTGGCGCCTTTCCTGCAAGATGCCTATGGGCTTACCCCCGAACGCATGGCGGTGATCCGCGACCCGCTCGACCAGGCGCGCTCGTGGTATCGCTACCGCCAACGCGACGCGCTCGAAGGCTCGAAATACTCGACCCGCGGGGTCAGCTTCGACGCCTTCGCACGGGCCACGATCCAACCCGACCCGCCGCCCTTTGCCAATGTCGGCTCGCAGGGCGCCTTTCTGACCTTGAAAACCAGCCGCGAGATGCCGCTCCATCACGTTTTCGCCTACGAGGCGCAGGACGTGCTGCGCGGCTTTCTGGAAGAGCGGTTCGGCAAACAGATCAAGCCCAAGACCTACAACGTCTCCCCCCGCATCGAGGCCGAGCTTTCGCCGGAAACCGAAGCCGCCTTCCGCAAGGCCCGCGCCCTCGATTACGCGCTGCACGCGCGGGTGATCGCCGCGGGCGGGCACCTGCAGCAACTGCTCGAAACCTGAGCGCCCTAACCCCGCGCGAACACCGCCCGGATCCGCGGCCAGTAAAGCTCGACCAGCACACAGCCCGTCACCAGCATGATCGCCACCACCTGCAACCCGGTGGGCCACGAGCCCAGGATCACGATCGCCAGCGCCGCCGCGATGATCGGCTTGAGAAAGAAAAGATAGGACGCCCGCGTGATATCCGGTGCCGCCGTCAACCCACCGAACCAAAGCGCCTGGGTGATCGTCGTGTTCCACAGCGCCAGGATGATCAGCGACCACGCCGCCAGCGCCGGTTTCTCTACGATCGTCGCCGGGTTGACCCAGATGCCCCAGGCCGCGCCGACCAGCACCCAAAGCCCAACACCGCCGATCATCATGGTCAGCGCGATGATCTTCAATCCCCCGTGCCGCACCATGACCGGCTTGATCAGCACCGCGTAGAACGATCCCAGCGCGGCACAGCCCATCGCCAGCAGAACCCCCGGAAGCGTCCCGGCCTCGCCCGCCAGCGTCATCAGCGCCCCGTCGGTCAAGAGGACCGCGATGCCCAGCACCGCCAGCCCCCCGGTCACGATCTTGACCGCCCCGGGATGCACACCGTTGATCACCCAGTTGGCCAGCCCCACGAAAATCGGGATCGTGGTCGTCACCGTCGCCACCTGGATGACCGTCGCGTAATCCAGCGCCCAGTGGAAAAAGAGATAGGTGACAGTCACCCCCATCAAGGACAGCCAGACAAGGCGCAGCCCCTCCTCGCGCAGCGGCGTGATGAGGTCACGGCTGTTGCGATCCGCAAGCGCCCAGAGGATCAGCCCGAACCCGCCCAGCAGATAGCGCCATACGCTCGTCTCGGGCCCCGCCACGCCGCCCAGCTTGGCGAAGAACTCCGAACTTGCATGTCCCGCCACCCCGATCAGAACCGCCGGATAGGCCCATTTCTCGGGTATGTTCATGCCTCGATCTCCGCCCCGAACCCGGCCAGCGCCTTGGTCAGGCGCGCGGGCGCCTCCTGTGGCAGGAGGTGGCCTGCCTCTTCCCAGTCCTCGCGCCGCGCATCGGGCAGCGTGGCATAAAGCCGGTCCACCACCTCGCGATCCAGGAATACCCTGTCCTGCAACCCGGTGATCACCAGAACCGGCAGGTCGAGCGCGCCATAGTCGATCTCCCAATCGGTCGCCGCGGCGTTGCGCATCAGGTTCATGTGCCCATGCGCGGGCGGAAGCGGCGCATACTCACCCTTGAGGAAATTGCCCCGCGCCTTTTCGGCGAACTCCCCGCTCACCAGCAGGGGAAACAGCGCATCGAGGAAGAGCCCCACGCCCCCATGCGCCACGATCTGCGCCATCGCGTGGTTGACCCAGTCGATCCGCGGCCCGATCTCGCGCAGCGTGTTGAGCAGGACAAGGCCCTTTGCCTCGACCCCGTTCAGCACCGCCCGCGCCGCGTAAAGCCCACCGATCGAAAGCCCCACGAGGATTGGCGCCTCGGGTTTCACCTCGTCCAATACCCGCTCAAGGTCCGACACGATCACCGCGTCGGTCAACTCCAGGTCGGGCGAAAAGGACGACTCCGCCTGCCCCCGGAAATTCCAGCTCAACGTGCCATACCCCGCCGCCCGCAGCGCCGGGGCCACCTCGGCCTCCCAGGCCTCGGTCGATCCGGTCAGCGCATTGACGAACACGAATGTCGGCGCCCCTTCGCGGGCCGGCGCATGGTGGATATGATAAAGCGTGTCGTTTTCACCGATGGTCAGATGCATGTCTCTCTCCCTCGTATTGCACAAAGGCTAGGCCGCAACCGAGTGCTGCGCAAGCCACACCACACGCGCCAGCAGCGGCCGGGCTTGCCTGATCAGAACGCAATGACCCCGGCGGGCCCGGGCAAGGCTCAGTTCGGGGGGAGCGACCCGCCCCCATCAGGCTGCTTTCGCGACCCGCTGGAGGCACGCAGCCCGAGCAGCAGACGCCGCATCGGCCCGAAACGATGCGCCAGAACATGAAGCACGACCGGCAAGCCGAAGCCTATGATCAGCCCGCTTGTGAAGCGCAGGAGTCCTGCGTCGATCTCCAGCGATTCGAACAACCGTCGCGCCAACGAGGTGCCGAACGGGTGATAGAGGTAGATCGTGAAGGCCATCACCGCGATTCGATCACACCAGGCGATCCTCGGCGTGGCCATGTAGAGCAAGATGATCGCCCCGGCACCGGCCAACAGGCTTTGCATATCCATCCGGTTGCGCGACAGGCTCCCGGTCTCCCGGTATACCTCGAGATTGAGCCAAAGCCCCGCCGCAAGCATAACGGCCGCGGCCAGGGCCAGAAGCGCGCGCCATTCCGCCAACGCCGCGCCGTGGCGGATCAGTATCATCCCTATCAGAAAGCCGGGCGCGAGATAGACCGCCCGGGTCAATTCGAGCGCGCGGGGCGTATCGACAGCCAGATCGTGCCAAACCAGGTTGAGGATGCAGGCCGCGACCAGCAAGGGGACCGCCGCCCGGTAGCGCAACGCCGCGTCCAGCACGCTGACCGTCAGGAACAGGATCAGCAGGGCCTGCAGGAACCAGAAATGCCCATAGGACATTGCAATGGCCTCGATGAGCGGGGCGCCGGTTGAAAACGCGCCGGAAAAGACCGTGTTGCCCAGGACCCAGAAGACCAGCGACGCGATCACGCCCGGCACAACCAGCCGCCGCCCCTTGCCGAGCGTGAAGCCCGCGATGCCGTCCAGCGACAGTGGCCGCAGCGCGTAGACGGCGCCCGCGATGAAGGCGAACAGGGGCATCCGAAGGTCCCTCAGAAGATCCGCCGCGAAACGCCAGCCGGAGTTGTCGGCGACCTCCATCCCACCATCCGAATTGATCCCGATGACGTGATAGGCGACCAGAAGGACGGTCGCCAGGATACGCAAGGTGTCGATGTTCCATGTCGCTCCCATGTTCGCTGCCCCTGATGCTGTTCGCACGATTGTTCCGGCGGGGACCATAAGGCGCATGCCATGGGTGGCAAACGGTTGCGGCGGGTATTTGCCGTAATGCCGTTCCCGCCCGCGATTTGGCTGAGGGTCATCACCGCGTCAATGACCGGTTGTCCAGCGTCCGAGCAGCGTGTGCTGACCGTGGCATCGGGATGACTGATGCGATCCCGCAATGCCGGCGCGCGCTGCATTCACGATTTTCAGGCCCGCGATCGCTGCGGTGCGGCGGTGCACGTCCGGCAGCCGGGCAGCAGCCGGGAATCACCCCCGGCTTTCCGGCCCCGGCACGCGTTAACCCCGGCGTTCTGCGGCGGTGCGGCATGGCCGCCGCGTGGCCATGAAAAAACCCCCGGCGCGCATGTCGCCGGGGGTTTTCCTGTTTTCACACAATGGGTTGAGGCTTACTCGTCCCGGCTTTCAGGAGTTTCCACAAGCGTGTCGAACTCGTCTCCACCGATCACGTCATCCTCCACCGGGGCCGCCAGCGCCGCCGCAGCCTCGGCTTCTTCACGCCGCGCCTCAATGACAACATTGTCACGCTGCTGCGCAATATGCCGCACCTTCTGCGTCGCCCCCCCAGTCCCCGCCGGGATCAATCGACCGACGATGACATTTTCCTTGAGTCCCACGAGCTTATCACGTTTGCCCTGCACCGATGCTTCGGTAAGAACACGCGTCGTTTCCTGGAAGGAGGCCGCCGAAATGAACGATCGGGTTTGTAGCGAGGCCTTGGTGATACCCAAAAGGATCGGTTCCCCGTGCGCCGGACGACCACCTTTGGCCTGGGCCTTGGCGTTGGCGGCCTCGAGTTCCTGCTTGTCGACATGCTCTCCCTTGAGAAGCGTTGTTTCCCCACTATCGAGGATTTCCCACTTCTGGAGCATCTGCCGAACGATCACTTCGATGTGCTTGTCATTGATCTTCACGCCTTGCAGACGATAGACTTCCTGCACTTCGTTGATCATGTAATCGGCCAAGGCCTCGACACCCATGATCGACAGGATGTCATGCGGCGCAGGATTACCGTCCATGATGTAATCGCCCTTCTGGACATAGTCCCCTTCCTGAACGGGGATATGCTTGCCTTTGGGCACCATGTATTCGACTGGTTCCATCGTCTCGTCGGCAGGCTCGATCGTGACGCGACGCTTGTTCTTGTAGTCGCGCCCATACCGGACATAACCATCTATTTCAGCGATGATGGCGTGATCCTTGGGACGGCGCGCTTCGAACAATTCCGCCACCCGTGGCAGACCACCGGTGATGTCCTTGGTCTTGGCACCCTCTCGGGGAATCCGTGCAACGACATCACCTTCCAGAACCTGCTGTCCGTCTTCAACAGACAAGATTGCATCGACCGACATCGGATAGGTCACGGGATTGCCAGCATCGTTGCGAACCGGCTCGCCATCAGCATCCATGAGGATGATCTCGGGCTTGAGCTCATTGCCTTTTGGCGCAGCGCGCCAATCGGTCACGATCTTTTGCGTCATGCCGGTGGCATCATCCGTCTCGTCCCGGACCGAAACACCCGTGGTCAGGTCGACCAATTTGGCGGTCCCAGCCTTTTCGGCAATAATGGGCAACGTGTAGGGATCCCATTCAAAGAGCTTGTCGCCGCGCGAGATCTGGTCACCCTCCTTGACAAAGAGCTTGGAACCATAGCCCAGCTTGTGACTTGCACGCTCAATGCCGTCTTCACCACGGATGATCAACTTCATGTTGCGCCCCATGACGAGTGGCTCGCCCGACTGGTTTTCGAGGATCTGCGCGTTCTCGAATGCGATGATCCCTTCCTGGCTGGCCTCAAGAAACGATTGCTGACCGCCCTGAGCCACGCCACCGATATGGAAGGTCCGCATCGTGAGCTGAGTGCCAGGTTCCCCGATAGACTGCGCTGCAATGATACCCACCGCTTCGCCGACGTTGACCAATGTTCCGCGCGCAAGATCACGCCCGTAACACATGGCGCAAACCCCATCTTCGGCTTCGCAAGTCAGCGGGGAGCGAATGCGTGCCGATTGAACCCCTGCTTCCTCGACCATGTCCGCCAGGCGCTCGTCTATCAGCGTGTCCTTGGGCACGATGATCTCGTCCGTTCCCGGTACATGTATATCATCGACCGTGAAACGCCCGAGGATTCGTTCGCCAAGCGATGCAATGACCTCACCGTCGTTAACTGCAGGTTCTGCTGTGATCCCGTTTTCGGTGCCGCAGTCATGCTCCCGCACGATGCAGTCCTGTGCAACGTCAACCAGCCGCCGCGTCAGATAGCCCGAATTCGCCGTTTTCAGAGCGGTATCGG
Source organism: Aquicoccus sp. (assembly GCF_041686535.1). NCBI lineage: Bacteria > Pseudomonadati > Pseudomonadota > Alphaproteobacteria > Rhodobacterales > Paracoccaceae > Aquicoccus > Aquicoccus sp. Next base: position 8,115 of record NZ_JAWLDS010000062.1, read on the forward strand.
AAAGACCCTTTCGCGCGCCGTGGGTCGAGTTGAAATACTCGAGAACCGTCAGACCTTCCTTGAAGTTCGAGATGATCGGCGTTTCGATGATATCGCCGTTCGGCTTGGCCATCAGGCCACGCATTCCGCCCAACTGTTTCATCTGCGTGACAGACCCCCGGGCGCCCGAGTGGGCCATCATGTAAACCGAGTTCGGCTCTTGTTCAGCCCCGGCTCCGTCACGGTTCTCGGCCGAAATGGTCGCCATCATTGCGTCGGTGACTTTATCGTTACATTTCGACCATGCATCAACGACCTTGTTGTATTTTTCACCCTGAGTGATCAGGCCGTCCATGTATTGTTGTTCAAATTCCTTGACCTGCTCGCGTGCATCTTCAACGAGCGTCCATTTGCTGTCCGGAATGACCATGTCATCCTTGCCAAAGGAAATTCCGGCTCGGAACGCCTCGCGGAACCCCATGGTCATGATTTGATCGCAAAAAATGACGCTCTCTTTTTGACCACAATAGCGGTAGACCGAGTCGATGACTTGCTGCACTTCCTTCTTGCGCAGAAGCCTGTTGACCAGATCGAATGGCGCCTTGGCATTTATCGGCAGCAGGGCGCCAAGACGAACCCGGCCCGGCGTCGTCTCGTAGCGCTTCATCACGGTTTCACCGGTTTCGGCATCCACTTGGGGGATGCGGGCCGTGATCTTGGCATGAAGATGCACCGCACCCGAGTCGAGTGCATATTGCACCTCATCGACGGAAGAGAAGACCATGCCTTCTCCCTTCATGCCCTCACGCTCGATCGTTGTGTAGTAGAGACCAAGGATCATGTCCTGCGACGGCACGATGATGGGGGCACCGTTTGCAGGTGAAAGCACGTTGTTCGTCGACATCATGAGGACGCGCGCTTCGAGCTGTGCTTCAAGCGAAAGCGGGACGTGGACAGCCATCTGGTCGCCGTCGAAATCTGCATTGAAGGCCGAGCAAACCAGCGGGTGAAGCTGGATGGCCTTGCCTTCGATCAGGATCGGTTCAAACGCCTGAATGCCAAGACGGTGCAGCGTTGGCGCGCGGTTCAACATCACGGGATGTTCGCGAATGACCTCATCGAGAATGTCCCAAACCTCGGGACGTTCCTTCTCAACGAGCTTCTTGGCCTGTTTGACCGTACTGGACAGCCCCTTTGCCTCCAGCCGCGAGTAGATGAACGGCTTGAAGAGTTCGAGCGCCATCTTCTTGGGCAACCCGCATTGATGAAGCTTCAACTCCGGACCCGTCACGATCACGGAACGGCCTGAAAAATCGACGCGTTTACCCAACAGGTTCTGGCGGAAGCGACCCTGCTTGCCCTTGAGCATATCCGAAAGCGATTTGAGTGGACGCTTGTTTGCGCCCGTGATGACCCGGCCGCGGCGACCATTGTCAAACAGTGCATCAACCGATTCCTGCAGCATCCGCTTTTCGTTGCGCACGATGATATCGGGCGCGCGCAGTTCGATAAGCCGCTTTAGGCGATTGTTGCGGTTGATCACACGACGATAGAGGTCGTTCAGGTCCGAAGTGGCGAAACGGCCGCCATCAAGCGGCACAAGCGGACGCAACTCGGGTGGAATGACCGGGATGACCGTCATGATCATCCATTCCGGACGATTGCCGCTTTCAAGGAAGCTCTCCACCACCTTCAGACGCTTGATGATCTTCTTGGGCTTCAATTCACCGGTTGCCTCTGCCAACTCGGCACGCAGACGCTCGGCCTCGGACTCAAGGTCGATCTGAGCCAACATTTCCCGGATCGCCTCGGCCCCGATGTTGGCGGTGAACGCATCCATGCCGTAATGGTCCTGGGCGTCCATGAATTCTTCCTCGGTCAACATCTGGCCGTAGGTAAGATCGGTCAGGCCCGGTTCGATCACCACGTAATTCTCGAAATAAAGCACGCGTTCCAGATCGCGCAGAGTCATGTCGAGCATGAGTCCGATCCTGCTGGGCAGCGACTTGAGGAACCAGATATGCGCCACGGGCGCAGCCAGTTCGATATGGCCCATGCGCTCGCGGCGCACTTTCTGAAGGGTCACCTCGACGCCGCATTTCTCGCAGACGACGCCACGATACTTCATGCGCTTATACTTGCCGCACAGGCATTCGTAGTCCTTGATCGGCCCGAAAATCCGGGCACAGAAAAGCCCGTCACGCTCAGGTTTGAAGGTCCGATAGTTGATCGTCTCGGGCTTCTTGATCTCGCCGTAGGACCAGCTCAGAATCCGCTCGGGACTGGCCAGTGATACCTTGATTTCGTCAAAGACCTTCGTCGGGGTCAGCGGGTTGAACGGGTTGTTGGTCAGTTCCTGGTTCATTTTGATATCCTCATACGTGCGTTGGAAGGAGCCTGATTTTTCTACGAAAAATCAAATCCTTAATCCTCTTCCTCCGCATCCAGGAGTTCCATGTTGAGGCCGAGACCGCGGACTTCCTTCACGAGAACGTTGAAACTCTCAGGTACACCGGCCTCGAAATTGTCCTCGCCCTTGACGATCGACTCGTAGACCTTGGTGCGGCCCGCCACGTCATCCGATTTCACCGTCAGCATCTCTTGCAGGGTGTAAGCGGCGCCGTAAGCCTCGAGCGCCCAGACCTCCATCTCCCCGAGACGCTGACCACCGAACTGCGCCTTACCGCCCAGCGGCTGCTGGGTAACGAGGCTGTAGGGGCCGGTGGAACGTGCGTGAATCTTCTCGTCAACAAGGTGGTGCAGCTTGAGCATGTATTTCACGCCAACTGTCACCGGTCGCGCGAATGCCTCGCCGGTACGACCATCATAGACGATCGACTGCCCACTGGAATCGAGACCGGCCCGCACTAAGGCATCGTTGATGTTTTCTTCCCGGGCGCCGTCGAAGACCGGGGTCGCGATGTGCATGCCACCGGTGGCATTTCCAGCAACGCTGACCAATTCGTCTTCTTCCATGGCAGCGATGCCTTCCTCGTAAACATCATCTCCATAGGCATTGCGCATCGCATCACGCAACGGTGTCATATCACCAGAGCGTCGATATTCAGCAAGTGCTGCATCAATCTTGGAACCCAGGGTCCGGCAAGCCCAGCCCATATGGGTCTCAAGGATCTGTCCGACATTCATCCGGCTTGGCACGCCAAGGGGATTGAGGCAGATATCGACCGTCGTCCCGTCGGCGAGGAAAGGCATGTCTTCCATCGGGACAACCTTGGAAATGACGCCCTTGTTGCCGTGACGGCCGGCCATCTTGTCACCGGGCTGCAGCTTGCGCTTCACCGCGATGAACACCTTGACCATCTTCATCACCCCGGGCGGAAGATCATCGCCACGTCGCACCTTCTCGACCTTGTCCTCGAACCTCGCGTCGAGCATGCGCTTCTGCGCTTCGTATTGCTCATGCAGGGCTTCGACGATCTGGGCGTCCTTCTCGTCCTTCAAAGCCAACTGCCACCACTGGCCACGGGTCAGGGTTTCGAGGAGTTCCTCGGTGATCTCGGAATTCGCCTTGACGCCTTTCGGGCCTTTCACGGCAACCTTGCCAAGGATCAGCGACTTGAGGCGCGCGTAGATGTTGCGATCCAGAATGGCGAGTTCGTCGTCGCGGTCACGGGCCAGGCGCTCGACCTCTTCACGTTCGATCTGAAGCGCACGTTCGTCCTTTTCCACGCCATGCCGGTTGAACACCCGCACTTCGACAACCGTGCCAAAATCGCCAGGTTTGACCCTGAGAGACGTATCGCGCACGTCGGATGCCTTTTCGCCAAAGATGGCACGAAGCAGCTTTTCCTCAGGCGTCATTGGGCTTTCACCCTTTGGCGTGATCTTGCCAACAAGAATGTCACCCGGCTCGACCTCTGCACCGATATAGACGATGCCCGCCTCATCGAGGTTGCGCAGCGCCTCTTCGCCGACATTCGGGATGTCTCGGGTTATCTCTTCCGGACCCAGCTTGGTATCCCGGGCCGCCACTTCGAATTCCTCGATATGGATCGACGTGAACACATCGTCGCGCACGATCCGCTCGGAGATAAGGATGGAATCCTCATAGTTGTAGCCGTTCCACGGCATGAAGGCGACGATCACGTTCCTTCCCACGGCCAACTCGCCCATATCGGTTGCAGGGCCATCGGCGATAACCTCGCCCGTCTGGACCGTATCACCGACCTTCACCAAGGGCCGCTGGTTGATACTGCTGTTCTGGTTGGAGCGCTGGAACTTGCGCATCCGATAGATATCAACACCGGCATCGCCAAGTGCCAGATCCTCGGTGGCGCGGATCACGATCCGCTGCGCATCCACCTGGTCGATGATCCCGGCCCGCCGCGCCGTGATGGCAGCACCCGAGTCGACGGCAACCTTGCCCTCGATCCCGGTCCCGACCAGCGGCGCCTCGGTCTTGATCAGAGGCAGGGCCTGCCGCATCATGTTGGCGCCCATGAGTGCGCGGTTTGCGTCGTCGTTTTCCAGGAATGGAATGAGCGAGGCGGCCACGGAAACGAGTTGTTTCGGACTCACGTCGATCAGGTCCACACTCTCGCGCGGGGCCAGTGTGTACTCACCCGCCTGCCGAGTGTTGACCATCTCGTTGATCAGCCGTCCTTCCTCATCAAGGGTCGCGTTGGCCTGTGCGATCACGTGACGCGCCTCTTCGGTGGCGGACATATAGACGACCTCGTCAGTCACCTGCGCGTCAACCACCCGGCGATAGGCCGTTTCGATGAAGCCGTATTTGTTGACCCGCGCAAATGTCGCAAGACTGTTGATGAGGCCAATGTTCTGACCTTCCGGCGTTTCGATCGGGCACATCCGGCCATAGTGGGTCGGGTGAACGTCGCGCACTTCAAAGCCCGCACGCTCACGGGTCAGCCCCCCCGGGCCGAGCGCCGAAAGGCGGCGCTTGTGAGTGACTTCCGAAAGCGGGTTGGTCTGGTCCATGAATTGTGAGAGTTGCGACGAGCCGAAGAACTCGCGCACGGCGGCGGCCGCGGGCTTGGCATTGATCAGGTCCTGTGGCATGACCGTGTCGATCTCGACGCTGGACATACGTTCCTTGATCGCGCGTTCCATACGCAGAAGGCCCACGCGATACTGGTTCTCCATCAATTCGCCGACTGACCGCACCCGGCGATTGCCGAGGTGGTCGATGTCGTCGATATCGCCCTTGCCATCACGCAATTCTGTCAACGCCTTGATACAGGCAACGATATCCTCGCGGTCAAGTGTCCGTTGCGTGTCCGGCTTGTCGAGAGCGAGACGCATGTTCATCTTGACCCGGCCGACAGCGGAAAGGTCGTATCGCTCGCTGTCGAAAAACAACGTGTCGAACAGGGCCGATGCGGCCTCTTCGGTCGGCGGCTCTCCCGGGCGCATCACGCGATAGATGTCCATGAGTGCGGATTCGCGGTTCATGTTCTTGTCCATCGCCATGGTGTTGCGAATGTACGAGCCGACATTGATGTTATCGATGTCGAGCACCGGAATCTCCGAGATACCGGCATCCAGCAATTCCTTAAGAGTGCCGCCGATGATCTCGCCATCCTTGTCACGCTCGAGGGTCAACTCATCCCCGGCCTCGACATAGATCGCGCCGTTTTCCTCGTTGATGATGTCCTTGGCAACGAATTTTCCGACGATGTTCTCGAACGGCACGAGGAGATCGGTGATCGCGCCCTCGTCAATGATCTTCTTGACCGCGCGTGGCGTCACCTTCTTGCCGGCTTCGGCAATGATCTCACCCGTCTTGGCATCGACCAGATCGAAGGGCGGCCGGGTCCCGCGCACACGTTCCGGGAAGAACTTGGTGACCCACCCGTTGTCCTTCTTTCGAAGCTTGTAGGTGATGGTGTCATAGTAGGCATCCATGATCGCCTCCTGATCCATGCCGAGGGCATAGAGCAGGGTCGTCACCGGCAGTTTACGGCGGCGGTCAATCCGCGCATAAACGACGTCCTTGGCATCGAATTCGAAGTCCAGCCACGAGCCACGATAGGGAATGATACGGCAGGCAAAGAGCAACTTGCCCGACGAATGGGTCTTGCCCTTGTCGTGATCAAAGAACACACCGGGCGACCGATGCATCTGGGACACGATGACACGTTCTGTCCCGTTCACGACGAACGTGCCGTTCGGGGTCATGAGCGGCATATCGCCCATGAAAACATCCTGTTCCTTGATGTCTTTCACGCTGCGCGCGCCGGTATCCTCGTTCACATCGAAAACGATCAGCCGCAGCGTCACCTTGAGCGGCGCGCTGTAGGTCATGTCGCGCTGCATGCATTCCTCGACATCGTATTTCGGCTGTTCAAGTTCGTAATCAACAAACTCTAGAACCGAGCTCTCGTGAAAATCCTTGATCGGGAAGACCGACTGGAATACGCCTTTGATGCCCTCGCCATCCTGCGGGATCTCCTGATCACCGGATTTCAGGAACAGATCGTAAGAGCTTTTCTGCACTTCGATCAGGTTCGGCATTTCCAGGACTTCACGGATCTTGCCGTAATACTTGCGCAAACGTTTCTGGCCAAGGAAGGTTTGTGCCATGAGCGATGTCACCTTTCGTTTCTCGCAGGGGAGCACACCGTCGGGCCACGGCGGCCTGTCCATCAGAGATGGCTGGTTCGGATCAATTCATGGCCACCGACCCAAGGTGACCTCCCGATCCGTGAACCAGACCTTAGAAAACGCCCCGAACAGGGCCCTTGCTAAGACAGGTTCGGCTGGACCCGGCGTCACCGGGTCCAGCCTCGAAATCCCCCGGACCCCCGGGCGATAAGGATTACTTGAGTTCGACTTCCGCGCCAGCCGCTTCCAGCTTGCCCTTGATGTCCTCGGCCTCGTCTTTCGAGACTTGCTCCTTGACGGCCTTGCCACCGGCTTCGACCAGTTCCTTGGCTTCCTTGAGGCCAAGACCCGTGATCGCGCGGACTTCCTTGATGACGTTGATTTTCGAGGCGCCGGGGCTGACGAGGATAACGTCAAACTCGGTTTGCTCTTCTTCAGCCGCACCACCGGCGTCGCCGCCAGCAGGCCCTGCCATCATGACCGCGCCACCGGCTGCGGGCTCGATGCCATACTCGTCTTTCAGGATGGTTTTCAGTTCTTGTGCTTCGAGAAGCGTCAATCCGACGATCTCTTCTGCCAGTTTCTTCAGATCAGCCATTTTACTTGCTTTCCGTTCTTTGGTTTGTGTTCCAACGTGCGAGGTGACACTCCACGCCAGTCATGAGGTTGCTCACGCGGCCTTCTCTTCGATAGTCGAGAGAATGGAAGCGATATTCGAAGCAGGGGCGCCAATTGCACCGGCAATGTTCGAAGCGGGTGCGCCAATCATGCCCGCAATCGTCGCGATAAGCTCATCGCGCGAAGGCATTTTCGACACGGCTTCGACACCGGCCCGGTCGAGCGCGTTCTCACCCATTGCCCCGCCAAGAATTTCGAAATTCTTGTTATCCTTGGCGAAATCTTCAGCGACCTTGGCAGCTGCCACAGGGTCTTCCGAATAGGTCAGAACGGTCATGCCCGTGAGGTATTCGGCCATGCTTGCGCAGGGCTTGCCCTCGAGGGCGATCTTGGCGAGCCTGTTCTTGGCGACACGGACCGACGACTCGGCCGCGCGGGCGCGGGCACGAAGATCCTGCATCTCGGCAACCGTGAGACCGGCGTAGTGGGCAACCACTACGACGCCAGAGCTTTCGAAGATCTGGCCGAGTTCCTCGACCACTTTCTCTTTCTGGGCTCTATCCACAGTTTCACTCCAGTTATGGAAGGCTTTCAAGACCCTCCGGCTCGTGTTTCACCGGGCCAAAACCCGGCAATCGGGTCCTTACGGGTCCGTTCCAAGTCGCCCCGGGACGCGGCCACGCAGACCACCCGAAGAAATCTGGTCTTTCCCGTCTCAGGCAGGATTTATTGCTATTGCAACCCACCGTCTCGGACGAATCGACAGGCCGCCACGACGGAATCGGGCGACCTGACGACGCGCTGTTTAGAGGGAAATTCCGGCAGGGGCAAGAGGTCACATCCAATTATCGCTCGAATGGCCCGACCTCGTCCTTCATCGGCAAGGAGGAACGAAAAAAGGCGGTACAGGGGCCGCCTTTCTCAATCGGTCTTCCAGCCGGATCAATTCCCGGTCGCGCTGTCCACATCTACGGAAACGCCCGGGCTCATGGTCGAAGAAACCGCGATCTTTTTCATGTAAGACCCCTTCGCACCTGCCGGTTTGGCCTTCGCGACAGCATCGATGAAGGCTCGGATGTTCTCCACCAGCTTGGCCTCGTCAAAGCTGAGTTTACCGACCCCGGCATGCACGATGCCGGCCTTTTCGGCCTTGAACTGGACTTGGCCACCCTTGGCGGACTTCACAGCTTCGGCCACGTCCATCGTAACCGTTCCGACCTTCGGGTTCGGCATCAGGTTGCGCGGGCCCAGCACCTTGCCCAGCCGGCCGACGATCGGCATCATGTCGGGCGTGGCGATACAGCGATCAAACTCTATCTTGCCACCCTGAATCGTCTCCATCAGGTCCTCGGCCCCCACGATGTCCGCACCGGCCTCCTTGGCCTCGTCGGCCTTGGGGCCGCGGGCGAAGACTGCAACGCGCACATCCTTGCCGGTGCCATTCGGCAAACCGACGACACCACGCACCATTTGATCGGCATGGCGCGGATCGACGCCCAAATTCATCGCGACCTCTACCGTTTCATCGAACTTAGCCGAAGCGTTTGCCTTGATCAGCGCGACGGCTTCCTCGACCGTGACATTCTCCTTGCCGGCGAATGCCTCACGGGCGGCTTTCATGCGTTTTCCGAGTTTTGCCATCTTACTTCACCTCGATGCCCATGGAGTTGGCCGAACCAACAATGATCTTCATCGCGGCTTCGATATCGGTCGCGTTGAGGTCTTTCATCTTTGCCTCGGCGATCTCGCGCACCTGCTTGACCGTCACGGTGCCCACCGTCTCACGCGAGGGGGTCTTGGCACCGGATTTCAGCTTGGCGGCCTTTTTCAGGTAATAGGACGCCGGGGGCGTCTTGATGTCCATGGAAAAGGACTTGTCCTGATAATAGGTGATCACGGTAGGACATGGTGCGCCAGGCTCCATGTCTGCAGTCTTGGCATTGAACGCCTTGCAGAATTCCATGATGTTGATACCGCGCTGACCCAGCGCCGGACCGACCGGCGGAGAGGGGTTCGCTTGTCCGGCGGGGACCTGAAGCTTCATGGTCCCGGCAAGTTTCTTGGCCATTGGCCTTTCTCCTTTTCAACGCCCCACGAACGCGTTCGCGGAGCTTCTTGCGTTGCGTGGTCCGGTTTGCACGGCGCGCCGCGCTCGCCTCCCACGTATGAGCGGGGCCAACCCCCGCAAGACAGGCACATGCCTGCCGTCGCGCCGGTCAGCCCTGTTTGGTGACCTGCGTGAATTCCAGCTCAACCGGCGTTTCCCGGCCAAAGATCGACACCGTCACCTTGAGGCGCTGGTTGTCGTCGTCCACTTCCTCGACCATGCCATCAAAATCCTCGAACGGGCCGTCGTTGACCTTGACCTTCTCGCCTACCTCGAAGGAAACGAGCGTCCGCGGCGCCTCTTCACCTTCGGCGACGCGGCCCAGGATCGCCTCGACCTCCGCATCGCGCATCGGCATCGGGCGACCCTGGGGACCAAGAAAGCCGGTGACACGGTTGATGCCGTTGATCAGGTGGTAGCCCTTGTCGGACATTTCCATGTGCACGAGCACATAACCCGGCATGAAACGGCGCTCGGCTGTCACCTTCTTGCCCCGGCGCACCTCGATCACCTCTTCGGTGGGCACCAGAACCTCGTCGATCTGGTCCTCAAGCCCCTCTTCGGCAGCAAGCTGCCTGATCTGCTCGGCGATCTTCTTTTCGAAATTCGAAAGGACGCTAACCGAATACCACCGTTTCGCCATCTGCGTTTCGATCCTGTCTCTCGCCGACGGAGCCGCCGATCATATTTCACGATGCGCGGATTGATCCACGCGGTTCCCGCAACAAAAATCGGCGTGCAACACGAATCGCAGCACGCCATGTAAGGGAATGAGAGGTCACCTACCCCCATGCCCCCTTGATTTCAAGTGCCGTTCACGGATTTTGTTCCCAGCGCCAACCGCACTCTAATCAGGTGTCAAACACCCCATGCGCAGGGCTTGACCTCCGTTCCGGCCGAAACCAGGCCTTATCCAAAGAAGTTCAAGATACCCTGCAATCCACTGCGGATGAGCAAATCGACCAGAGCAAAGAAAACCGCCGTCAATGCCGCCATGATGAAGACCATAACGGTCGTCAGAGCCACCTCACGGCGTGTCGGCCACACCACCTTGGCGACCTCGGCGCGAACCTGCTGAATGAACTGAAGAGGGTTGGTGCGGGCCATGGCGATTTCTTTCCTGACTGTCCGCGCGTCACATACGCGGGTGCACGGTTGAATTCAACCCCGATGGCGGCGTTGCGACAGTATCAAGTGGCATCAGCCCGGACCGCCCCTTGACGCGCCTCCGAAATGGCCCGGATCACGCTGCCGCTCTGCGGCAAGGCGATCAAAGGGATCGGGGCGGCCTTCGAGGTCTGCGTCGGTCTGCGCTGTCGCACCGAACTGCGGCACGTCGACCCCGCCACGCCACTTCTCCGGCAGTTTCTGCACCAATCGCGAGAGTTGCCGTG